>JBCAZT010000029.1:0-26025 GCA_038532855.1 Pseudomonadota bacterium | reverse complement strand
ACATCTCGTTCGGTTTTCGCCAGGCAGCGAATACGAAGCGCCCAATCTAACGCGGATCCTGGCCGATGAAGCCCGCGTAAAACTGTATCACTATGCACGGTTCGATCTGGCCGCGATCCAGTATTATCTGGGCGTGATGGCAGCGCCCGTTTTCTGCACCAAGATCGCAAGCAAGCTGGTGCGCACGTATACAGATCGTCATGGATTGAAGAACCTGGTTGGCGAACTGCTGAATGCGGATATGTCCAAACAGCAGCAAAGCTCTGACTGGGGCGGGCCTGAATTGAACGAGGCGCAGCGCGATTATGCTGCATCTGATGTGCGCTTCCTGCATGCTTTGCGTGATGAGCTGACTGTGCGACTAGAACGCGAGGGACGCACCGAGCTGGCACAGGGGTGTTTTGATTTCCTTCCGACCCGCGCTTTGCTCGATATTGCTGGGTGGGAAGACCGCGACATATTCCATCACAGCAATGGAACCTTTTCCTAGAAGAACAGCCCCACGAAATAGAGCCATGGTGATCAAACGCCGCATCGAAACTGAGAAAGCTGAAAACCTGCGTTCGCGCAGGCAAGGCTTTGCAGCGCCAGGCGGATCGCATGACAGGCTTATCGGTTTTCTGGCGCGCGCTTTACCAGTGGGCGTGGGGATTATGGCAGCGCTGATGGTTGTCACGCCGCTTTCCCCGCGCGGAGAAATCAGCTTTCTCCTCGATCGCAATACTGTCGCGGTGATTGATGAACGGCTGAGAGTGGACAACGCCATGTATCGCGGACGCGATGATGCAGGACGCCCATTTTCAATCACCGCAGGCGAAGCGGTGCAGCGATCAAGCGCCGAAGGGTTGGTGCGGATGGATGATCTGATCGCACAATTGCTCATGAATGAAGGACCTGCGCGCCTGCGCGCTGAAGGCGGCGTGTATGAAATCGACGAAGAAACCGTGACCGTTGACGGCCCTGTCCGCTTTAGCGCAGCAGATGGCTATACAATGACAGCAAGCGGTGTTGCTGTGAATTTGGAAAGCCGCGTTATGACAGGGGATAACGGGGTCGAGGGTGAAATCCCGGCGGGCACTTTTCGGGGAAATTCGCTCAAGGCAGACCTTGATGATCGCACGCTTACATTGACGGGCAATGTCCGTTTGACCATGGTCCCGGGCAAATTAAGGGTTCCATGATGGCAAGTTTTGTGACGAAACATTCCCGCAAATCCCTCACCCGCACTGCCCTGATTTGGGCTGCAGGAGGCTTCATTGCGACCGCAGGCGTGATGGGGACGTTGCCGGGAAATGCGCAGAGCTTCGCCGCGCACAACACCCGCGCGCCTGTCACATATGATGCTGGTGTTGCGGCATGGGATGACCGGGCCAATCGCGTGATGTTTTCAGGCGGCGTGGTTGTCACCCAAGCAGGGCTGACTGTCCGCTCTGACAGAATGCTCGTCAATTACTCCGACAATGGCGCGCTTGCGATTGATCGCATCACGGCAAGCGGCGGGGTGTCCTTTACACGCGGCAATGAACGCGCGAGCGGCGATACCGCGATCTATGATCTCAATCGCCGCATCATCACAATGGCAGGCAATGTGAAGATTGCACGCGGCGGGGATACGCTCAATGGCGGGCGGCTGACGATCAATCTCGATACAGGCGTATCCAGCGTTGATGGCAGGCCATCAGGCGGCAGTAATGGCGCGAGCGAAACGGGCGCTGAAACGTCAAGCGGTCGGGTAACAGGCACATTCAGCGTTCCGCAGGAATAGCGCCGTTCAATATGCGTTTTGATGGCGCATCACTGTCAAAGTCTTCAGCAAGATCACAACATCTCCCATCAAAGACCAGTTGGCGATGTATTCCAGATCAGCGTGCAGGCGGTCTGTTAGATCGCTCATCTGATGGGTTGCCCCACGAAACCCGCGCACTTGGGCAAGGCCAGTCATGCCGGGTTTTAGGCTGTGCCGGAGGGGATAATGCCGCTCAGCCATCCAAAACGGCGTATCCCCCACCCTACTGCCCACCGCATGCGGGCGCGGGCCTACCAAAGACATGTCGCCTTTCAAGACATTGAGCAATTGCGGCAATTCATCCAAGCTGGTCCCGCGCAGAAAGTCTCCGCAACGGGTGACGCGCGCATCATTGCGAGAGGTTGATTGAACCCCGGCGGGATCTTGCACATCAACCCGCATGGTTCGAAACTTAATCACATCGAAAAGGCAATTGCCTTTGCCTTGCCGCCGCTGAAAAAAGAAAATCGGCCCGCCATCTTCAAGCTTTATCGCGGCCGCGATGAGCGCGAGGAAAGGAGCCAGCGCAATAAGAACAGCGCAAGCGATCAGACTATCAAACAAGCGCTTTATCATCCGCGCACGCAGACCAAGCGGGCCATTTGATACCACCAGAACAGTCTGATCAATCGCGCCATAATGATGTGCGCCCACAGCTCCTAGGTCCTGCGAGGATGCGCTGATAATCTCGCCATAGGCTCCTGTAGATTTGAGCAGAAACAACCAATGGGCTCGCTTTTCTAAAGGACAGGTGATCACCACCCTATCTTGATTGCGAAACAGGTTTCCGAGCCTATCGAGCATGATGGGGTCATCGCATTTGGGATCGAGAGCAAAGTCTTTTGCTTTTATAAATTTGGCTTTTCGGCGGACCAAATCGGGGCCGCCATCTTCGATCACCAATTCATTGCGGATGCGCCCTTGCCACAAACGATCAATCACCAAAGGCACAGCACGGCGAAAAGCGATCAATGCGGCAAAAGCCAGCACCAAACCAATAGTGATGGAAGCGCGCGAGAACTGCGCATTGGTTTTGGCATAAAACGCCACAAGGTTAAGCAAAACCGCCGCAATCACGAGCGCCAGCACCGCTTTTCGCGCGCCATACACCCATTTGGAAAGCGCCTTAGCGCTATAGGCTTTGCTATACAGCGCAATCGTCAGGTACAGCGGCAAAAGCGCTTTGGCCGCCACCATGGTTCGCAAGTCCCACCAATGTCCCTCATAAAACAGGGCCGCTGTTCCAAAGCTGACATGGATCAAAACCACATCAAGCATCACCATTGCGGCATAAGCACGCAAGCGGCGCCGCTCCAACGAGGGTGTTGGCGCATACCCCTGATCCGCAAAAGAAGGCGCCTCTAGCAACTGCCCCGATTGCTCATTCATCAATGATCACTCCGCCCCTGATTAACGTCCAGTGATCCCCCAAAATGGTTCGGTATCACAGGGGTGGGGTGAGGAGTCGCAGGTTACAGCAACTTAATAAAATCGCTTATCGGCGCGCGGCAAACCGGGCAATTTCTGTGAGATCTTGAGCCAGCAAAAGCTCAGCTGCCTGACTGTTAGAAAGCAGCGATCGGTGAAGATTGGTCAGGCGCGGGATCAGCCGTTCCAGCTTACCGCGATGCCAGCGCGCCAATTGCTGGCGAATGTCGCGCTCTTCTTTCCAGAATATGCCAAGCTGGGCTTTTTCGCCCTTGGAAAGGTTATCGAGCGATCCGCGCGGGCCAAGCTTGGCGGTGATCTGCATCAATTGCGCAGCGCGCCGCTCCATCGCTAAAAGCAGGCCCACAGGATTAATCCCAAGCTCGCGCATACGGCGAATCTCACGCGCGACTTTGGGCAACTCGCCGCCCAAAACGACGTTGACGACAGGTTGAAAGCCATCCTCTTCGGTCGCCGCGCCGATTTCGCCATATTCTTCGATTGATGCCGTCTTGGGCTCTAAAGGATCGGCCCCGCAATACAGCGCCAGCTTATCAATTTCCGATTGCGCCAACCTAACATCAAGGCCCGCTGCACGCGCGATCCTTTCAGCCAAGTCGCCGCCCAAACGAAGGCCTGCACTATCCGCCATGGCGCGCACAGAATGCGAGACCGTGCGCAGATCGGGCGGGTAGAACATAGCCACAAAAGCATCGCCGCGTTTTTCCAGCAGCTTTGCTGTGCGCGATTTGTCTGTGGCAGAAGTTGCGACCACGATGACAGGGGCTGCATCACCCGCGCCCGCTTCGCCTGTTTCGATCAGGATTTTCAAAGCTTCGTGCGCTTCATCGCCATTGGCGCGGACCCAGATGTGCCGTTTATCGCCAAACAGAGAGGAAGAGCGCGCTTCATCGCCAAGCCTTGCGGGATCGGCTTTCATATCCCCCCCGGTAAGCTCCACCCGTTCGCCCGGCTCTGGCATTGCCTCGACAAGGGATTGCGCAGCAGCAGTGGCTCCGGCTTCATCCTGACCGCAGAAAAAGGCAATATTGGCCCCAAGCGCATTGCGCGGAATGCCTCGGGCAAAATCGGAGTTCTTGAACTTCACTGATCCGCAATCGCGGGCGCATCAGCGCTAGGCCTGATGCTGCTGCGATCCCGCAATGTCAGCGCGACCTGCGTTACCATCTGATCCGCAATTTCTTTAGAGAGATTTTCCAGCGCAGTCTGTTCAGCAGCAATGGTTGCATATTCGGAAGACACCACATCGATACCGGCATCAGACCCAGCCGTCGCATCAAGCAATATCTCACCCGTTGCCAGATCAATCAGCTGATAGCGCGCACGAAGGATACGGCGTTCGCGGCTGATTGTATCATCGTTCAAAACGCCCAAAGCTTCCAAGGCATCATCCAGCCTGACATCCAGCCTATAGCGCGCGTCCGCTTTGCCCGCTGCGCCAAACCTTTCGGTAAGCGCATTGCGCACTAGCCACCCGCCGCGCCCAGGAATGGAGGGGACATCAACGGCCGCCAGTCCTTGCGCCGCGCCTGAGCCAGCACTGCCGGTGTAGAGCGGCTGGAGACCGCAGGCAGAAAGCGACAAAGAGGCAGCGAGCAAAATGATGATGTGTCGCATCGCAATCATTCCCATTTCGTCATCCTGAACTCGTTTCAGCATAACCCTCTCCACTTGGCGCAACAGTTATCCTGAAACAAGTTCAGGATGACGGGTGATGCGTTAGGTGACGATATTCACAAGCCTATCGGGCACCACGATCACTTTTCTCACTTCTGCTCCTTGCAAAGAACGCTGCACTTTCTCTGACGCCAAAGCAAGCGCTTCCAAATCTTCTTTGGTCGCGCCTTTGGGGGCAGTGATGGTGTCACGCAATTTGCCTTTGTGCTGGATGGCGATGGTTACTTCATCCTCAACCAGCAGATCGGGGTCGTGCTGGGGCCAAGCGGCTTCAGCAATCAGGCCCGTTTCACCCATTTTCGCATAGGCCTCTTCCGCAAGGTGCGGCATCATCGGGCTGACCATATGGAGGATCGCGCGGATGGCGAAATTGCGGGCCTCAGATGGAGCCGCTTTTTCCGCAGCACCGGTCAGCTCATAAAGCCGCGCGACCGCTTTGTTAAAGCTGAGCGCCTCGATATCTTCACCCACAGCAAGAATGGTCTGATGGGTTTTGCGCGTGAGGTCTTTATCCTCACCCTTGGCCGCCGGATCATACGCATCAAACAAGCGCCAAAGCCGCTGAACAAAGCGCCAGCACCCCTCAATCCCCGCTTCTGACCACGGAAGATCGCGTTCGGGCGGGCTGTCCGACAGCATAAACCACCGCACCGCATCCGCGCCGTATTGATCGATAATCGCATCAGGATCGACGACGTTCTTTTTGGATTTCGACATCTTCTCGACGCGGCCAAGTTCCACTCCTTCATAGAATACACTGTCCGCGTCGCGAAATTCATTCTCTACCGAAGGAGCATCGAACGTCCCATCTTCATTCTCGACAACGTCGTTAGGATCCAACCAGCGCCGAGAACCTTCGAATAGCTCAGGATGCTCAGACAAAGCTTGTTCCATAGTCAGCTTGTTGTCGAGAAGCCGGTGAATTAGAGTCTCGCCTTCCTCAGTTAGCCTTATCGACTTCAATCGGGCTGAATAAGTCTGATGCGTCACCATGCCTTGCGTAAAGAGCGCGGCGAACGGCTCTTTCACATCGATCTTGCCTATATGCGCCAAAGCTCGCGTCCAAAAACGCGCATAAAGCAGGTGCAAAATCGCATGCTCCACTCCGCCAATATAATGTTGCACAGGCAGCCATTTGGCGATTTCTTCTGCATCAAACGGCGCGCCATCGGGCTGCGATGCAAAGCGGAGGAAATACCATGAGCTATCGACAAATGTATCGAGCGTATCGGTCTCGCGCAGGGCAGGCTTGCCGCTGATCGGGCAGACCGTGTGCTTCCATGTCGGGTGGCGTTCAAGCGGATTGCCTGGCGTTTCGAAATCGATGTCTTCGGGTAGCTCAACCGGCAGCTGATCTTTCGGGACCGGAACCGGGCCATGATCGGGGCTGTGGATGATCGGGATTGGCGTGCCCCAGTAACGCTGGCGCGAGACGCCCCAATCGCGCAGCCGCCATACGGTGGTGCCTTTGCCCCAGCCGCCATCTTCAGCGCGGGCAATCACATCGGCTTTGGCATCCTCAACCGAACGGCCATCCAAAAAGTCGGAATTGACGATAACGCCATCGCCGCTTTCCGCCTCATCGCCCATCGGCGCGTCAGCTTCCGATACGTCCTTGGCAACAACGCGGGCAATCGGCAGCTCGTATTTGGTCGCAAATTCAAAATCGCGCTGGTCATGCCCCGGCACGCCCATAACCGCGCCCGTGCCGTAATCCATCAGCACAAAGTTCGCGATAAAGATGGGTAAGGCCGCACCGGTGAACGGGTGCTTGGCGGTGATACCGGTATCAAAACCCAGCTTTTCCGCCGTTTCCAGCTCGGCCGCGGTTGTGCCGCCGCGTTTGCACTCTTCGATGAAGGCCGCGATTTCGGGGTTACTGGCAAGCGATTGCGCAATCGGGTGGTCCGCTGCAATCGCGCAGAAACTCGCGCCAAAGATCGTGTCCGGGCGTGTCGTGTAGACATCTAGCCGCTCAGGAATTTCGGCTCGTGCTGAGCTTGTCGAAGCGCGTGCGCCGCCACCCTCTCGCCCTTCGACAGGCCCAGGACGAGCGTCACTCTGCAATTCAAACGAAAATTCCAGACCCGATGATTTCCCAATCCAGTTTTCCTGCATCAGCCGGACTTTGTCAGGCCAATCCTTAAGCTCGCCCAGTCCTTGCAAAAGATCATCGGCAAAGTCGGTGATTTTGAAAAACCATTGGTCAAGCTTGCGCTTTTCCACCTCAGCGCCTGACCGCCAACCTTTGCCATCAATGACCTGCTCATTGGCGAGCACGGTCATATCGACAGGGTCCCAATTCACTTCCGATTGGCGGCGATAGACAAGGCCTGCCTCATACAGATCGAGGAACAGCGCCTGTTCGTGGCCGTAATATTCGGGATCACAGGTCGCAAATTCGCGCGTCCAATCGAGCGCAAAGCCAATGCGCTGCAATTGCGCTTTCATCGCGGCGATATTGGAACGGGTCCATGTCCCGGGATGAACTTTCTTTTCCATTGCGGCGTTTTCCGCCGGCATCCCAAATGCGTCCCAGCCCATAGGATGCAGCACTTCGTGCCCGCGCATTTTCTGATAGCGTGCCAACACATCGCCCATCGTGTAATTGCGCACATGACCCATATGAATGCGGCCCGATGGGTAAGGGAACATCTCAAGGATGTAGCTTTTGGGCTTGTCGCTATTGCTATCGGCGGTGAAGGTTCCAGCCTCATCCCACGCGCGCTGCCAGCGCCCGTCAGCCTTGGACGGATCGAAACGGTTATCAGTCATGTGCGTCTGTTACGCCATTCATCAAGGATTGGAAGTGGTGTTGACATGCTCGAAAATTTGCTCGGGATTTCGGCGAATACTGTGCGGTGAAAGAACCAGCGCGTCCTTCGACAAGCTCAGGATGAACGGTCATCAGAACCGGAAGCGCATCACAGCGCAGTTTGCAGCCCAATACCGGGCGAATTTCAGGAAGCGAGAGCCTTGCGGCGTAGATCGCGCGCTTTCGTCAAGATAATATCTTCAAGCTTCTGAACAGTTGCCGCCTGAACAGGGGCATCAACCCAAGCCCCGCCTTGCGAAACCTGCCGGTTTGCCGCCACGCGCAAAGCGTCTGCGCGCAAATCCTGATCGAGGATCGTGATAGTCATTTTAACCCGCTCACCCGGATTGGAAGGGTTTGCATACCAATCGGTCACAATCACGCCGCCATTGCTGTCAGCCGATGCCAATGGCGCAAAGTTCACCGTCTCAAGCGCTGCACGCCACAGATAGGCGTTTACACCAATTGTGTTGATCTGCGCTGCCTGAAGCTCAGTGCGCGGTCTCTCGCCACCACTGCAAGCTGCAAGGCCAATTGCGGCAAACCCGGCAACGAATATGTTAACCGCTCCGCGGGTTGAAATTCCGTTGGCTTTGAATGAGGCGCGTGTCACTGCTGTGCGTTCCTTGATTGGCCTTAAAAATGTTGGTCTCAAGGCTCTATAACTCCCCGATACCATGCCGCAAGCGCTCAAAACGCACATCGCAGCTCGTATTACACCGCTCAAACAGCAAAACGCGCCTTGATCTGGGCTGAATAATGAAATTTTACATGCCCTCAAACTGTGTGCGCACCGCGCAACAGGTGGGGGCAAAAGCGAATGACCAAAGAGCGGACACGTGCGGAAAAGATTGCGTTTGAGAGGGTTTTTGAGCTATCCAAGGACACACGTTGAGACTCAGCTTGGGTTCACGTTGTAAATGCTTTGGAAAGATTTTCATGGTCCTTTCAACAGCAAACAGGAGGGTTCGAGGCGAATTATGGCGAAGGGCAGCATCACAACAGCGGTGAAGCAGCGTAAGCTGTCGCTCGTGATTGCGGGCGCCGCTTTGTTTGCTTTGCCCACCGCTGGCCTTGCCGTTGTTGACGCAAGCGCGGGTGATGCCTCGTTCGTTAATTCGAGCTTCGACATTTTCACACCCGCTTCGGTTGATCCGGAAATTGCTGCAAAGTTTGCGGGATTGAACGATGCAATGCGCTTTACACCCGCTGGCGCAAGCCAGGTTGAAACCGAACGGACAGTGACTGTCGCGGTTCGGATTGATCCGGAAACGGCGAACGCAATCTCGGTTCGCAAAGCGATTGATTCGGCCCCTGGCGCTGGCAAAGCTTTGACCAAGCTTGAAACCAGCCGCTTTAATCTGGGCACAGCCCGCGGCTATCAAAGCTTTGCGCGCACAAAAATCGAACTGCCAGACAATGTGCGCAGCTTGAGTGTTCCTGACCTTGCTGAGTTTGAACCCGCTGGCCCGCGCGCAGAAAAAAAGCCAAGCCGTCTTCAACCCCGTATCGAGCTTGAAGATGAGCAGGTCGCTGGCCGCTCACCCAACACGCTTGATTCGCTCGGTTCTCAAACGGTTGATGTGGGCGGGTCTTTCCGCCTGTCTTCCAAAGTCGATGTGACAGCCGGTGTGCGCTATAGCCAAGAGCGTGAACGGCTGGCTCCGCTCACTTCGGATCAGCAGGACAGCCAAGCGGTCTATGTGGGAACGCAAATCCGCTTCTAACGAGATCGGGCCCTAACCAAACGCAAAGAAACCTCGCTTTACGCGGGGTTTTTTGTTGCTTGACGCTACGGCAGGTATATCCGTTGGTCGAGGAGAGGCTCGCATCTTGATTCTTTAAGGAACCGGAATTTTATGAGCAAAGTAGCAATCGTCACAGGCGGCACACGCGGCATCGGGGAGGCCATCTGCAAACGCCTCCAAAAACAAGGCCACACTGTTATCGCAAATTACGGCGGCAATGATGCAAGCGCCGCCGCCTTTACCGAGGCCAGCGGTATCCCTTCGATGAAATGGGACGTGGGCGACCACGAAGCCTGCCTTGAAGGCTGCGCGCGTGTTGAGGCCGAACATGGCCCTGTCGATATCGTCGTCAACAATGCTGGCATCACCCGCGATGGCACTTTGCACAAGATGAGCTTTGATGATTGGAACGACGTGATGCGCGTCAATCTTGGCGGGTGCTTCAATATGGCGAAAGCCACCTTCCCCGGCATGCGTGAGAGGAAATGGGGCCGGATCGTCAATATCGGGTCCATCAACGGGCAGGCAGGTCAATATGGCCAGGTAAACTACGCCGCCGCCAAATCGGGCATTCACGGTTTTACCAAAGCTTTGGCGCAAGAAGGCGCAAAATTCGGCGTGACAGTGAACGCGATTGCTCCGGGATATATCGACACCGATATGGTCGCCGCTGTGCCCGAACAAGTGCTGGAGAAGATCGTCGCAGGCATCCCCGTGGGTCGCCTAGGCCAAGCCGAAGAAATCGCGCGCGGCGTGACATTCTTCACCTCGGAGAACGGCGCGTTTACGACAGGCTCCACCATGAGCATCAATGGCGGGCAGCATATGTATTGAGGTATTGGGCGGGGAAACTCCTCGCCCCAAGTCATCCCAGCGAAAGCTGGGATCGGTCATAGCAAGCTCAGGCATTCCTGAGAGCGATCCCAGCTTTCGCTGGGATGACGCGATGGGATCGATAGAGATTGGAACACCAACTCTTTCCGCCCGTTCCAAGCCTATGAGCAACGAGGCCGAACTCACCCCAGCCGAAATCAGTGCCGTTATAGAAATGGCGTTGTCCGATCATATTGCCTTTGCTGAGATCGAAGCGCAATTTGGGTTGTCGGACAAACAGGTCAAAGTGCTGATGCGCGATAACCTTAAACCCTCCAGCTACCGGACATGGCGAAAGCGCGTGCGCACCTTTGGCGACCGGCGCGAGCATTACAAATAGCGGCACCTGTCCTACATCGCCGCGCATCAGTATTGGCGAGGTGGTTCTTTCAAATTGTCGATGCTCTCCTGAGACTGAAATGCGCGTGCGCCAATGTCCTGAATCCCGATATGAGACAGTTTTCGTCGCTCGCCCCCTGTCCGTCACCCGTACGTAAATCCCGAAGTATCTTTGTATTTCAGAATATTATGCTCCACCACTTAAGTTGACACGGTGTCAACTTTGTCAACTTAAGCTGTAGGCGGACAGCCACGTTTTCGCTTGCTAAGAACACGCCATGAAAGCGCCGCCCTACCACCCTCCGGTAAAACGCTCAGTCCAGATCGCTGGGCACAAAACCAGTATCTCGCTTGAGCCGATTTTCTGGGACATGCTGTGCGATGCAGCAGCGCGCAACGATGTGCCGATCAACGCGCTGGTCGCGCGAATAGATGCAGAGCGGATCAAAGCGGAAACCCCGCCCGGTTTGGCAGGCGCTATTCGGGTGTGGTTGGTGAGCCAAGACTGCTCTGTCAGGTCACGATTATGACTGGTGGCAGTTCACAATGTTTGAGCGGGTCAGACAGCATGTGTGCCAATTGTTCAATTTGGTCACGGATAATGCGATCACCCACCATCACGGCACCCTCTGGTATAGTGCCCGTTTCCAAGACCACGCCAGCAGAACACAAAACACTAACGGAAAGATCACCCGGGCCAACGTAAAATGGCTCAAGCTGCTCCCATTTCATTCGGCTTTGCTCAAGGCCTGTAAATTCAACACTGTGTTCGCCCTTTACCAGCCGAATGCGCACTTTGCCTTGCTCGGATTGTGGTAAGCCTGCACGATCCAAGATATTGTAGATATCCAGCGTTATCCGGATCGGAACCAGACGCCCTAGGATAACGGGCTTGCCCGGTGCGCGTTCAGTAGCGAGCGCGTTGCGAAACTGTTCAACCTTCAAACCGCGATCAGCGTTCATATTCCCCCAGCTGAAGAAACGTCGCTGCCATTGCGGCCGCAAATAACCACGATCAAACCAAGTGGCGGTATAACGCTCAGTGTTGCTTGAAAGGCGGCAATGGTCGTACTGTCTTGGATCGAGAAAATTAGGCTGGGCAACCGGCTTTTCGGTGCAGGCAGAAAGGTCCGACTGACCTGCGGCCTCCAAATATCGAACCCAGTCAAGCAGAACTTTCAGACGCGCGACATCCAATGTCGTGGGAGTGTATTTCCGCAAGCCAAGCCTGCCACTACGATCGGGACGACGGAATGTGAGCGGCAGTTTGGTTTTCTTTCCCGCAATGTCGATTAGGCGATCAGGATCAAGTTTGAGCAATTCAGGGCCGCCGGTTTGCTCAAGCTTGCCCAGTATCTTGTCCTGATCGGCGTCGCGACGCTCGCCCGCGACCAAAACCGCGTCGTTGGGAATAAGATACCGGAGCGACCAGACATCGTGCATCAGCCACAACTGCCAATCTCCGGCACCGGGCTTACGCACAAGGAAGGTTTTCAACCCGGCCGCGTTCTTCGACAAGAGCCCAGCTTCAGACGAGGAGTAGAAATAGGCGCTGCCGTCTTCTCGATCGAAACGGGTTAGCTGGATAGGTGCCGCGCTCTCATCTACCTCGATCGTACAGGGATCAAATGTGGGGAAATCAAGCGCGGCTGCAGGCGCACCAGCACAAAAGGCTGCTAATCCAAGAAGCCACCTTCTTGTCAATCGTCCCCAACCCGCTCAATATCAGCTCCCACAAGCTGAAGCTTTTCTTCGAGCCGCTCATAACCGCGATCTAGGTGATAGATGCGGCGCACCTGGCTTTCGCCCTTAGCGGCTAGCGCTGCGATCACAAGGCTCATTGAGGCGCGCAGGTCTGTGGCCATCACTTCTGCGCCGGTCAGTTCTTCAACGCCTTTGACAATCGCGGTGCGGCCCTCGGTTGCGACATCGGCTCCCATCCGGGTGAGTTCAGGCACGTGCATATATCGGTTTTCAAAGATCGTCTCTTTCAAAACGCTCGTCCCGTCCGCCTTGCAAAGCAGCGCCATCAATTGGGCCTGCATATCGGTGGCAAGGCCGGGATAAGGCGCGGTGGTCAAATCGGTAGGACCAAGCGGGCCGTTAGCGGCGCAACGAATGCCTTTGCGGTCTTCCTCAACCGTCACGCCAATAGCTTGGAGCGCGTGAATGGTCGCCTGCATCTCGTCAGCTTTTGCGCCTTCCAAGTACACATCGCCGCCTGTGATCGCCGCGGCGCAGGCGTAGGAGCCGGCCTCAATCCGATCAGCCATCACTTTATATGTGGTGCCGTGAAGGCGAGCTACGGGGTGGATGGTGAGGTCTGATGTGCCGATCCCTTCGATCTCCGCCCCCATGGCCACAAGGAGATTGCATAAGTCCACAATCTCAGGCTCGCGCGCGGCGTTGAACAGGCGGCTCGTGCCTTGCGCCAAAACCCCCGCCATCAGCGCATTCTCGGTTGCGCCAACGGAGACGACGGGGAAATCAAAATCACCGCCTTTCATGCCGCCATCCGGCTGAATGGCTTTCACATAACCCTGTGCAAGCTCAATCTCTGCGCCAAACGCTTCGAGGGCTTTGAGGTGCAGATCAATCGGCCGGTTCCCAATCGCACAGCCACCGGGCATGGACACGGTCGCCTCACCAGCGCGCGCTAACATAGGGCCAAGCACAAGGATCGAGGCGCGCATTTTGCGCACCAGATCATAAGGCGCAACAGAGGACGTGATCCGCGTCGCCTCCATCCGCATGGTCCGGCCGAAATCCTCAGGCCGGGTCCCTTGAATGGCGGTGGTCACGCCGAATTGGTTCATCAGGTGCTGGAACCCGTCAATATCGGCAAGTCGCGGCAGATTGCGTAAAGTCAGCGGCTCTTCGGTTAAAAGCGCGCACGGAATGAGGGTGAGCGCTGCGTTCTTGGCGCCAGAAATAGGAATCGTACCTGAAAGGCGATTGCCGCCGCGAATAATCAATTTGTCCATATGAAACCCCTTACCCGATCCGGTGGTCCGCGCAACTCACCCACTTACCCTTTTGGTCCCGCAACCGGTCGCAAAATAGCCCTTCTGGACCATCGCCTCTATTGCAATTGCTTTTGGGCAAGCGAAACGGCAACTGGCATCCACCAGCGCTCAAGGCGCGCAACACAGGCACACAACAATGTCACCCAAGCCGATCAAAAAAGCTGTTTTCCCCGTTGCAGGATTGGGAACCCGCTTCCTGCCAGCGACCAAAGCGATCCCGAAAGAACTGCTCCCCATCGTTGATCGCCCGCTGATCCAATATGCAGTGGATGAAGCGCGTGAGGCGGGGATCGAACAGATGATCTTTGTGACGGGTCGCGGCAAAACCGCCATCGTTGAACATTTCGATGTCGCTTATGAGCTGGAATCGACCATGTCCGAACGCGGCAAAGATATGGCTGTGTTGGAGCCAACGCGCGCCACGCCGGGCGATATCATCACAGTGCGCCAGCAAGTGCCCATGGGTCTTGGCCATGCAATCTGGTGCGCACGTGCGATTGTGGGTGACGAACCTTTCGCGATCTTCTTGCCCGATGAATTGATGATTGGGAAAAAGGGCGGAACGGGCTGCATGAAGCAGATGGTTGATGCTTATGAAAAGACCGGCGGAAATCTGATCAGCGTCCTCGAAGTGCCGCATGAAGAGGTTTCAAGTTACGGCGTGATTGATCCAGGCGCTGCGGATGGCGCGTTGACCGAAGTGAAGGGCTTGGTTGAAAAGCCGCCCGTTGCCGAAGCACCCTCAAACAAAATCATCTCAGGCCGCTATATCTTGCAACCCGAAGTGATGCGGACCCTGGAGACGCAAGGCAAAGGCGCAGGCGGCGAAATTCAGCTGACCGATGCCATGGCGCGAATGATTGGCGACCAGCCGTTCCACGCAGTCACCTTCGACGGCAACCGCTATGATTGCGGCAGCAAGCTGGGCTTTGTCGAAGCGACTTTGGCGCTGGCGCTGGAGCGCGATGATATGGGCGCGGATGTGCGGACGATGGCGGCGAGGCTTTTGGGTTAGGCCCCTAAAAAAAACCCGCCCGCCCTTTAAATTTTTTGGGGCGAGCGGGTTGGATGTGTTTTCGGGCCTACTCAGCCGCGTCGGCGTCGTCTTCCGAGGAGGGCCCATCATCGTTGAAAGAGAGTTTTTCCAAGGCCTCCTCGACGCTTTGCGGATCATCCGCAGCGGCCTGAACCAAGGTGCCGAGCGAGGAACCATCAAGGCCAAGCTCTTTCATCAAGCCGTCAAGCACAGGTGCCTGTGCGCGGTAGGCGAGAGCCGCTGACACCGCATCGCTCGCCAGATTGCCCGAGCCACCGCCAGCGCCGTTTGCGCCAGCGGGTGCGCCGCCGCCTGAGCCGCCACTATTGGTGAGCCCATCGACCTGCACGATTTTGATCGAGTCAATCGCTTCCATCGGTTTGGCGCTCTCACGCACAACCTCTGGCAGCACTTTGAGCAACGCCAGTTTGGTCTGAAGGCTGATCTGATCCATGGATAGGATGTTCGCTGCCTCATTCACCGCTTGCTGACCAGCGGCCTCGACTTCGAACCGCACACGGTCTGCTTCAGCGCGCAGGATTTCGGCATCCGCCTCACCTTTCGCTTCAAGCCGTGAAGCCTCAGCGCGGTTCGTGGCAGCGTCTTTTTCAGCCTCAGCTTCAACTTTGATCGAGATCGCATCACGCTCTGCCACTTTGGCTGCTTCGATAAGTTCGATCATCTTTTGACGTTCGGCAATCTCGCTTTCGCGGGATGTTTCAACCTGCTCTTCTGCCGCCACCGCTTTGGCGCGGGCTGCATCAGCTTCGGCCTTGGCCTGGCTTTCCTCGCGCGACTTGTTCTGAACTGCAATCTGCTGTTCCTGCCGGGCGATTTCGAGAGCGCGCACCTGATCGATCCGGGCCTCTTCAACCAGCCTGTCCGCTTCAATCTGCTGCGCATCGACTTGCTTTTTCGCTTCAATCCGAGCTGCTTCGGCTTCGCGATTGCGCTCTGCCTGTTCGCGAGCGATTTCGGCGGTTTGCGCGGCGCGGCGCACTTCGACTTCTCGCTCTTGCTGGAGGCGCGCATATTCGGTGTCACGCCCAATTTCAAAGCTGCGCTGGTCAGCTTCCAAGTTTTTGCCTTCCATCTGAACGCGCGTATCCTGCTCAATATCGTTGCGCAGTTTCTTACGCGCTTCGATCTGTTCGGTGAGCTTGGTGAGACCTTCGGCATCAAATGCGTTGTTGGCGTTGAAGTGCTCAATGCTCGTCTGATCAAGCCCGGTGAGCGAGACCGATTCCAGCTCCAGACCGTTCATCGCGAGATCGTTTGACGAAACCTGCTGCACCTTCTGCACAAAATCTGCGCGCTGTTCGTGCAGCTCATTCATGCTCATCCCCGCCGCAACAGAGCGCAGCGCGTCAACGAACTTACCTTCGACGAGATCTTTGAGCATTTCAGGCTGCATTGTGCGGCCACCCAGTGTCTGCGCTGCCATCGCGATCGAGCCTGCATCCGGGCGAACGCGAACATAGAACTCTGCTTTCACATCGATCCGTAAACGGTCGAGCGTGATAAGCGCTTCTGCATCCTTGCGGACAACAGAAAGCACCAAGGTGTTCATATTGACGGGCATGGTTTCGTGGAACACCGGGAACACTAGGGCCCCGCCATTCATAATGACTTTTTCTCCGCCAAAACCTGTTCGCACAAAGGCAATTTCTTTTGATGCGCGGCGGTAAAGCGTTGTGAGGAATATGAAAGCTCCGTCAACGACAGCAAGGCCGATCAATATCATCATTGCCATGTTAAAAAATCCGTCCATGTCTTCTCCTATTGTTTCTGGCGCGCCCAAGCCTTCTTTAAGAGGCGATCCCAGCGCGCGGGTTGTTCAATTCAATCAAGGCCCTAATCTAGCCCAAGCAGCTTGCTTTCGTAGTGAACGCCAAAGAACGTCTGCCCTTCGCGTCGCACCAGCAAAACTGTGTCGCCTTCGTTTAATTCAACCGCAGGATCATGCGGTTCCACCATGACAAAATGGGGGTGGCCATGGCGATCTTCGACTTTGGCACGCGCTGGCGAGCTGGCGCGTGCAGTGCCGGTTTGGATTTCCGCATCACGCCGGACCAGACTATCAAGGCCCACCGCGCTGGTTTCATCCTCAGGCAAAATGCGCTCCAATGGCCGGGTCAGCACCCCGTTCACCGGCAATGCGCCCATCCCGGCAAGCACCGCCGCCAAAGCGGGATGCAAAGGATTGCCGAGCAGGCTGATCGCCAGTTCCTGCCCCGAAACGCCGATGAGCATAAACAGGAACAGCAGAACCATAAACCAGATGAGAAAAGGCACCCTGCCAATGCCAAGCAAGCTAAACGCGCTTTCTAGAAAGCCACTTGGTCCAAGCCCATCAGCCGCGCCATCGACATCCAGATCGATATCCGCATCGGCGCCGTCAAAGAAATCGCCTGCCCCAATCAATTGGAGCAAAACGATAAGCACCAACAAAATAGCCGCGCCTGCAAAAGGCAAATTATGCGGGGCAAGCAGAGTGATCTCAGTCCAATCCATGCGCCCCTCCTTTCGCAATGCAGCCAGTTGATACGAATCCTGCCGCACAATTGCAGCATATCACTGTATTCCAAGTTTTTCCCATGAATGGAGCATTAACACACAAACACGGAAAAGAACAGAAAAATCGGATATGAGTCGCGATAAAACAGCATTGGAAAGTATATTTGCGTCCGCCCCTTGTTTTATTGCGCGTCCTCCCCATATCGGACGCTTGGGTTGGTCGCTTAGGCCCCGGTTATTTTGAGCGGCAGAGTCTTGAGCCCGCCGACAAATGTTGAATTGGCTCGCGCAGGGGTTCCAGCAAGTTCCACACTGTCCAATCGGTCCAACAAAACCTCAAACAGCACTTTAATCTGAAGCCTTGCAAGATGCAGGCCGAGGCATTGATGTGCGCCTGCGCCAAAAGCCATATGGCGATTGGGGCTTCGGGCAGCGTCAAAATCGCGCGGGTTTTCAAACTGTGCAGGGTCGTGATTGGCGGCGACATAATTGAGCATCATCCAATCGCCTTTGCGGATCATCTGTCCGCCTATTTCAACATCATCAGCAGCGGTGCGCATGAAATGCTGCACAGACGTCGTCCATCGGATCGCTTCTTCGACAAGTCCCGGAAGCAAAGATCGATCCGCCTTCACTTTGGCGAATTCCACAGGGTCGCGCGCCAAAGCCAACATCGCACCGGACATGGTCGCGGACGTGGTGTCATGACCAGCGGCCGCCATGATGATGTAATACCCCGCCATATCGCGATCGGGCAAAAGCTCTCCATCGACTTTGGCATTGGCGATAACGCTTGCGACATCATCGGTGGGGTTGGCGCGCCTATCTGCCGCGATTTGGGCAAAGTATTCCTCAAAATTCTTCACCGCGCCCGAGACAAATTGCAGCACCTGTTCCTGCGTCATATTCGCCATGCCGCTGCCTGACAGGTCTGCATCCTGCCCACCAAACATTTGCTGGGTGAGCATCAGCATGCGCTGTTCATCCTCCTCAGGAATGCCGAGGATTTGCATAATCACATGAAGCGGCATGGGCGCAGCGACTTGTTTGACAAAGTCGACCTCGGGGCCAGCGGCAACCATCGCCTCAACCCGCTGCTCTGCCAAAGCGCGGATTTCGCCCTCGATCTTGGCAAGATTGCGCGGCATGAACCAATCTTGGGTGAGCTTGCGATATTTGGGATGGATTGGCGCGTCAAACACAACAAGCGAATCCACGAGCATGTTGGAGCCAGTGGCAGCGCGCGAAAAGGCCGTCGCCTCGCGCGTTGCGAAAACGACGGGCTTGGGATTGTTGAGGAAGGTTTGGTTGTCCTTCGAAATCCGCATCACATCATCATATCGCGTGATCAGCCAGAAGGGTTCGAACGTGTCATCATCCGCGACGACTTTGGCGACAGGGTTTTCGATGCGGAGCGTATCAAACAGATCAAGCAACCCCTCCCATTCAGCATAGCTTTGAGGCGCAATGACTTGCCGGCACAGGTCGGATGAAAGCGTTGCAGGCTGGCTTGCCATATTTACGCCTCCGCTTGGGCTTTGGCCTCAAACTCATCGCGCAGCTCTCGTTTATAAAGCTTGCCGTTGGCCTCTCGTGGAAGGTCAGGCCGGAAATCGAACATCTTGGGTAGCTTAATCCGGGCCAAATTGGGTTCTAAGAATTCACGCAATTCCGCTTCAAAGTCATCGCCCGCATCACCCATATTAATCGGCTGAACCACCGCGACGACCTTCTCACCCAGATCAGGGTCAGGCGCACCAATTACAGCGGCATCCATCACCTTGTCGTGCGTAATGAGCAGGTTCTCAATCTCTTGCGGGTAGATATTGACCCCGCCTGAGATAATCATGTGGCTTTTGCGATCGGTGAGATAGAGAAAGCCATCTTGATCCATATGACCGATATCGCCCAGCGTCATCCAGCCTTTGGGATGCATGGCTTCTTGGGTTTTGGCGGGATCCTTGTGGTATGTCGGCAGGATATCGTTCTCGAAATAAACGAGCCCGGTTTCGCCTGGGGGAACATCCTCCCCATCTTCGCCGCATACGTGCAGCTTGCCATAGATAGCAGGGCCTACGCTGCCAGGATGGGAAAGCCAGGCTTCGCTGCCGAGCATCGTCATCCCTATCCCTTCCGAGCCTGCGTAATATTCAACGAGGATAGGCCCCCACCACTCGATCATCTCTTTCTTAATCGGCACCGGGCAAGGCGCCGCCGCGTGGAGCGCGCGCTGATGGCTCGACAAGTCATATTTCTCGCGGATCGCAGGATCGAGCTTCAGGAAGCGCACGAAATGCGTCGGAACCCACTGGCTATCGGTGACTTTGTGTTTCTCGATCGCAGCGAGCGTTGCTTCAGGGTCAAACTTTTCGAGCACGACAATTTTCGCCCCCAACCTGTGCACTGTCTGGCACCAGGCAATCGGCGCTGCGTGATAAAGCGGGGCGGGCGAGAGATAGACCATCGAGCCATCCGCTGGCATTTTCGCACCCATGGAAGCCAGCGCCATCTGGGGGGTCGCTGATTGAACGTCGGGATCCGCAGGTGGCGCTGGGCGAATGCCTTTGGGGCGGCCCGTCGTTCCCGATGAATAAAACATCACAAGCCCAAATGCTTGATCCGCAATTGCGGTGGATGACTGCTGTGCGTGCACAGGCTCAAATGCTTCAGGACCTGCATCATCCATGACTAAGATCGGAAGCTGCGGACAGTCCTCGCGCACGTTGCCCAAAACACTGGCATAGGTGGTAGATGTAATCAGCAACTTTGCATCGCTATCTTGCACGATGTAGCTGATTTCTGGTCCAGACAGCCTGGTCGATACGGGCACTAGCAAAGTCCCAGCACGCTGGTTGCCCCAGATTAGAGTAAAATACTCAATCCGATTTTCGAGCAAAACCGCAAATGCATCATCCGGGCCAAGGCCATATTGGCGCAGCAAATGCGCAAATTGGTTGGCGTTTTCATCGAGCTGTTTGAATGTCATCGACTGACCGCTGCCAGCCATAACAACAGCAACATCATCGCCGCGGGTTTGCGCGTAAGTAATCGGATGCAAGGCCATAATCTCTCCCAATGCGCCAATGGCCCCACCTCTTTGGGAGGGCTCTTTATTCACATTATCGGTGAGACTAACGCAGAGAACGCAGCACTCAAGCTCAAATCGACTAGGAAAAGGCGCTTTTGAAATCAGCGAGAAAACACAGCACAGATAAAAAAGGCGGCGGGAAAACCCGCCGCCTATACTCGGACACCCTCTCCAATGTCCGACCCGCTTCCAGGCGGGAAAACTCTTATATGCCGCGTGTCGCGGACTTAAAGCCTGAGCGATTATCGCGCTGCGATCACCTCGACCTGTTTGTCTACCATATAGGGATTTGGATTAACCGCAAGCCCATCTACACGGACTTCATAATGGAGGTGCGGACCAGTTGAGCGACCGGTCGAGCCGACATACCCAATAATGTCGCCTTTTTTCACCGTATCGCCCGCCGCAACCGCAAGGCGAGAGAGATGCGCATACCGTGTTTCAAGCTTCGCACCGTGATCGATGCTGATGTAGAGACCATAACTTGAGAACCAATTCGCGCGACCAACCAAACCATCTGCTGATGCGTAAACCGGAGTACCAGTGGGCGCAGCAATATCGATGCCGTGATGCATTTTGCGGCGACCAAGCACGGGATGCACGCGCATGCCGTACTGACTACTGATGCGTCCGCCCGTCACCGGGCGCAGCGAAGGGATGGAGACAACGGGCTTCTCAATCGGGAGACCGGGCGCCGTTGTGTCGAGCGTTCTCCAGTTCGCGAACAACTGGCGGAAGCGTGGATCGCCTTTCACCAGCTTTTCATCCTGCGCTTTGCGCAAAGGCTCTGTCACGTCGGCGGCAGCGGCGGTGCTGGTATTCGCATTGGTGTTGGCAACAGCAGGTGTGGCTGAAGCGACCAGACAGGCCGCGCCAAAGGCACCCACAACTTTCGACATTGTACGCTTTGCGAGCGTTAGCATTTGGACCCGTTCCTCGTGTGTCGGCGCTTCGCGCCTTAACGCTTCTTCAAGCGTTCACTGTATTTCAAACGCTTCACCCCACTTTTCGCTGATCTTACGCCGCGAATAAGTCCTGAAACGCTGCCGGTTGCCAATCCCATCAGCCCCCGACCTCGATTGGTTATGAGTTATCCACGCGATTCGTTAAGGCGCAATCTCCGCATAGAAGTCGCGCGATAAACCGGCTGCAAGACGCGCTGAGTCGTTGAACGGAGGCTTAACAGACCCGCGAAAGTACCGGGAAACTAGGTTTTGCCACGCATCAGCTGGTGTCTCGCCAACCGATTCTGCCCAGCGCAAAAAGTGCTTGGTCCCAAAACCGACATGGCGAATCTCATCGTCAAGGATGCGGGACAAAATCTTGACGCCATTGGTATCACCCGCTGATTTGACCCGCTCCAAAGTTGCAGGCGTGACGTCAAGCCCGCGCGCTTCCAGCACCATTGGAACCACAGCAAGACGCGCTGCAACATCGTGGCGCGTTGCATGGGCTGCTTGCCAAAGGCCGGCATGGGCAGGCAAAGCGCCGTAATGACTGCCAAGGCTTTCCAGCTTTCTGGCAAGCAAAGCGAAATGCATCGCTTCATCGGCTGCCACACTGAGGAAATCCGAGACAAACTCTTCCCCCATCGCTTCACCAAAGCGGCCTGCCATATCGAGCGCCAGATCGATGGCGACAAATTCGATATGGGCCAAACTGTGCCACAAAGCGATGCGGGCACGGTCTGAACCAAATTTGCCGCGCTTAGGCATCTGGTTGGGTGGCAGCAATTCAGGCTGCTTCGGCCACGCTGGCTCCTCAGGCATTGCGACGTCAAAACGCCAGCTGAGTTTTCCCAACCGCCAATCGCGCGCAACCTGTCGCGTGGCCATACATTTGGCACGCGGATTGCCGGTTAAGAGGGCTGAGCGGATCGCTTCAGCGACACTGACCATGGCGTCAAAGCGCTTGGGCAGCGGCCAGCACTTCGTCAGCGTGACCTTTGACTTTCACCTTGGGCCAGATTTGCGCAATCTTGCCGTCGGCCCCGATCAGGTAGGTGCTGCGGACCATGCCCATATAGGTTTTGCCATACATCTGCTTTTCGGCCCAAACGCCAAGCGCATCGGACAGCCCACTTTCCTCGGCATCGGTTGCCAGAGGCGTTTTGAGATCGTGTTTGGCGATAAAGTTCTGGTGCTTTTTCGCTGAATCTTTCGACACACCCAGCAATTCAACACCTGCAGCATCAAAGTCGGATTTGAGTGCGGTAAAGTCTTTTGCCTCGGTAGTGCAGCCGGGCGTGTTGTCTTTCGGATAGAAGAACACGACCAGTTTCTTGCCCACAAAATCGGAAGGCTTAACTTCACCGCCATCAGGCGTGCCCATCGCAATATCGGGCATCGCATCGCCTACACCGGGAAAATCACTCATTATTCGGCTCCGTTTCGGTATCGAGCACGTCGTGCTCAAAAATGGTTTCGCCAAGAATCGCGGACCAGACCCCAGCGACCCTTTGCCTTGCCTCAGCAAAGGCTTGCAAGAGCGCATTGTAAGAAGGTTGTAGGCAGGCCGTTGCAAGTGCGGCGGCGGCATATTGAGGCGGCTGTGTGTTTCCAGGCGCAAGCAAGCGGCCCGCGACCAGCATTCGGCTCATCAAATCATAATCGGCCAGAAAAGATGTATCCAAATGTCCCGCAGCAATAAGGGCAGGGATCGCATCGGCAAGATCAGGCGAATAGGCATGGGGATGGGCCTTATAAAGCGGCTCGCCATCTGAATCTTGCCCGCGCAATTGAAGGAAGTGGACCAAAAACTCGCAATCGATCAACCCGCCGCGCGACAATTTGGCATCCAGCGGCCCGGCAGGTTTTTTGTGCTGTGCCATCTCGCGCCGCATGGATGTGACCGCATCGGTCAGCTCGTGGCTATCGCGCTGCCGGATAAGAACGCCGCGCATGGCTTTATCAAGGTTGGCCCGCGCAGTGCCCGACCCAACAAGAACGCGGGCACGCGCCAACGCCATATGCTCCCATGTCCAGGCGGTTTCTTGTTGGTATTTTTCAAATGCGTCCGTGCTGACAACAAGCGGCCCCTGAGTGCCTTGGGGCCGCAGACGCGTGTCGACTTCGTAAAGCGCGCCTTGCGCGGTTGGAACGGACAGCGCCGAGATAATGCGGCTGGCAAGGCGGTTGTAATATTGCGTTGCGCCCAAAGGCCGCTCGCCATCAGATTGCGCTGAGAACGAACCTGTAAAAAGGAACACAATGTCCAAATCGCTCGAATGGGTAAGCGCTCCGCCGCCAAATCGGCCAAGGCCGATCAGCATGAGTTCGCTATCCGGGATTACGCCATGCACCTTGGCAAATTCGCGCTGCGCTGCGTCCACGACCAAGGCAATCGCTGCCTCGGCCGTCCGCGATAAGGCTGCACCCACATCAATGGGATCGGCATGCCCTTCGATCATCTGCAATCCCAAGGCGAAACGAATTTCCCCCGTCGACAACCGGATCGCATCGAGTAAAGCTTCGTAATCAGGCCGCGCGGCGCATTCTTTAAACCGCTCTGCGATATGCTCGACATCTCCGGGCAATTCGCGCGCGGACCGGTCGAGCAACGTGTCTAGCAATTCAGGTCGGCGCGCCAACTCGTCTGAAAGCGCGGGCGCCAAAGTCAAAGCCGCCACCAAGCGATCTATCAGAACAGGCCGGGCATCGAGCAATTGGAACATATGAATGGCGCTTTGAACGCGGTCTAAAATGCCTTCCCACCGGTTTATCGCTCGCATCGGATCATCGCTCGCGGCGAACGCTTCGATCAAACGCGGAAGCAACCTGTCAAAAACTTCCAAGGCTCGCTCTGATCGAAGGCATGAATAGCGGCCATCTCGCCATTCCTCGATCCGGTTCGCCAGCTTTTCAGGCTCTTCAAACCCAAGCTTTTGCAATCGAGAAGCGGCCGCATTGCTGGTATCGGGTGCGGCCTTGGCGGCAGGCCGCACATCAATCAGTCGATCATAAAGCGCACCGGCTTGTTCGGTGACCTCAACAAGATCTGCGATAAGCGCAGCGCCATCGGGAAGACCATCCAGCTGCGCCACACTATCCAAGGCCGCGCTCTCGGGAAGCGTGTGGGTCTGCCGGTCATGGACCATTTGCAGCCGGTGTTCGACCGTGCGCAACCTGTCATAGCACTCACCCAAAACACGCGCATCGCCGTGATCCAGCAATCCCGCCGCAGCTAAAGCCGACAAAGCCTCGCGCGTTCCTCGCACTCTTAATGTGGGCATGCGGCCGCCATGGATCAGCTGATGGGTTTGGACGAAGAACTCAATTTCCCTGATCCCTCCGCGCCCTTTTTTGACATCAAAACTGGGGCCGGGTTTCAAGGCGCCATCATAGCTTTCGCGGATGCGCTGAGTGAGCGCCCTGATTTCCTCGACCGCTCCAAAATCGAGCTGATGCCGCCAAACAAACGGGCTGATGGCTTCCAGAAATCCCTCACCCGCCGCAATATCTCCCGCAGCTGCGCGCGCACGAGTGAAGGCGGCCCGCTCCCACGCGAGAGCCGCACTTTGATAATGCGTTAAAGCCGCGCCTTTTCGCACAACCAGCGGACTAATTTCAGACGCAGGTCGCAGGCGCAAATCCACTCGCAGCGCGTATCCCTCGCTAGTCGTATCAGACAACAGCGCGGAGGCGCGCCTCGCATAACGCTGAGCGGCTTCACCCGGATCATCGTTTGTCCGGCAGCGGAGCGTTGCTGGATCATAAAGCCAAATCGGATCGATATCAGAGGAATAGTTGAGCTCCCCCGCGCCCTGTTTGCCGAGCGCTAGGGCGATAAATCCAGTTGTGTCCGCTTCGCCGGTGCGCTCCTCGATAGCGGTCGAAATAGCGCGGTCCATCGCGCGATCAGCGAAAGCGGTCAGCTCTGCCACCACTCGGGAAAGCGGGAACGCACCCGCCAAATCTCCAATGGCAAGCGCGGTTGCAAGTCCCAGCCTTTCACGCCTTAATGCGATGCTTGTATCATCAAGTGTACAATGCGACTTTGCCCATTGGAGCGCTTCTTCGCCTTGGCCTTCCGCAAGTAGGTGGGCAAGCTCGCTTTGCCGCGCAAGCGAACGGTCAAGAAACGGGGAATGCGCCCGCGCGCGCTTTAATGCGCCGGTCCAATCTGGTGTCTGCCGCAATGCCATGGCGCTTCATTGACGCGCCAGCAGAGGTTCTGCAAGACGCTCGCCCATGAGCGCTTCGACCAATCCTGCCAAACTCATGCCCCCCGAATGGTCACCGCAGGATTGGCTGTGGATCGGCTTTCCCCATTTGGCGAAGGAGTGGCCGGGGTTCTTCGCGGCCGCGCAAGAGCAAATCGCGGCCTTTGCCAATGCAGTGGCTGAAAGTGGGCAAGAGGTTCGCCTGTTGGTGCGCGATGCAGCGAATGAGGCGCGGGCGCGCGAATTGGTGAACGATAAAGTTCATCTTGAGCAGCGCGTTTATGGCGATATCTGGCTGCGCGATACCGGGCCTTTGGTCATTAGCGATGGTGCGGGCAGGTGCGCTGTGCGCTTCGGCTTTAATGGCTGGGGCGGGAAGTACTTAATGGCAGGCGATGAGACCATTGGTGCGGAATTGGCGCGCGATGCAGATTTACCGCTCGAAACATCACCTATGATCTTAGAGGGAGGGGCGATTGATGGCGATGGCACAGGGCTTGTCGTCACAAC
>JBCAZT010000028.1:0-26235 GCA_038532855.1 Pseudomonadota bacterium | reverse complement strand
GCTCGTTTTGAATGGGCCGCAGGCAGAGCGACACGCCGTACTCTGCCTTACTAGGAACCCGGCTTTTTCGGCGGTTCCACCACGCGGATGGAAAGTTCTCGCAATTGTGCAAGATCGACCTGCGAAGGGGCACCCATCATCAGGTCCTCGCCCTTCTGGTTCATCGGGAAAGCGATAACCTCGCGAATGGCTTCTTCACCCGCCAGCAGCATCACAATCCGGTCAATGCCAGGAGCAGACCCGCCATGCGGCGGCGCACCCAGTTTGAACGCTTCGATCATGCCGCCAAATTCACGGTCCACATCTTCTTTCGTGTAACCTGCGATTTCGAACGCTTTGTACATGATGTCAGGCCGATGGTTCCGGATGGCTCCCGATGACAGCTCATAGCCATTGCACACAATGTCATATTGCCACGCTTTGATATCGAGCGGGTCCATCGTCTCCAGCGCTTCCATTTCGCCTTGCGGCATGGAGAACGGGTTGTGGGAGAAATCGACCTTCTTCGCGTCCTCATCATACTCGAACATCGGGAAATCGACGATCCAGCAGAATTTGAAGCAGCCTTCTTCAATTAGGCCCAATTGCTCGCCCACTTGTGTGCGAGCAGCGCCTGCGAGCTTAGCCGCATCAGCTTCCTTACCCGCGGCAAAAAACAGGCCATCGTCTGGGCCAAGGCCAAGCTCATCATAAAGCTTTGCCATCAGGTCAGGTCCGTGGTTCTTCGCAATCGGCCCGCCAAATTCGCCGCCTTTGCGGGTGACATAGCCAAGTCCAGCAAAGCCTTCGCCGCGTGCCCAATTGTTCATATCATCGAAGAACTTGCGGCTTTTCTCATTTGTGCCGGGCGCGGGCACAACGCGCACAACGCCGCCGCCGCCCACGATTTTTTCGAACAAACCAAAGCCTGATTTTTCAAAGTGGCTGGTGACATCGGAAATAATCAGCGGGTTGCGCAGGTCAGGCTTATCTGAGCCGTATTTGAGCATCGCCTCCTTGTAAGGAATGCGCGGGAATTCGCCCACAGGCGTTACTGTCTTGCCATCAGCAAATTCGGCAAAGAGGCCACCCAACACTGGTTCAAGCGCTTGAAACACATCTTCCTGCGTCACGAAGCTCATCTCAAAATCGAGCTGGTAGAATTCTAGAGAGCGATCGGCGCGCAAATCCTCGTCGCGGAAACACGGCGCGATTTGGAAATACCGGTCAAAGCCCGAAACCATCAGCATCTGCTTGAACATCTGTGGTGCTTGCGGAAGCGCGTAGAATTTGCCCCGCTGCATCCGCGAAGGCACGAGAAAATCGCGCGCACCCTCAGGTGAGGAAGCGGTCAGAATGGGCGTTTGAAACTCGGTAAAGCCCTGCTCCACCATCCGGTTGCGGATTGAGCTGATTACCTGGCTCCGCAGAACGATATTGCGGTGCATCGTCTCACGCCGCAGATCGAGGAAGCGGTATTTAAGGCGGATGTCTTCAGGATAATCCTGCTCGCCAGCAACCGGCATCGGCAGCTCTTCAGCAGCGCTTTGAACAGTGATCTCGCGCGCGAACACTTCAATCTCGCCCGTAGGCAGATCTGTGTTCACTGTCTCGGCCGTACGCGCTTTCACATCACCATCAATCGTAACAACCGATTCTGCACGGAGACCTTCAAACACCGGCAAGGCAGGCGAATCTTCATCCGCAACGATCTGCGTAATCCCATAATGATCGCGCAAATCGACGAACAAAACGCCGCCATGATCGCGAATTCGGTGGATCCAGCCGGAGAGGCGAACGGTCTCGCCAACATTAGCAACATTAAGTTGAGCGCAGGTGTGTGAACGATAAGCGTGCATAGTCATTTCTAATCAGTCAGCTTGAATGGATGGCGTTACATCGCTCTCAACAATTGAGCGTGTCATGTCGATGCGTATCGCAGGCCCTTAGCGTGTGATTTCGCGTGCGTCACCCTTTTGCACCAATATGATTTGAGCAAGAAATTTGATCCCCTGTTCACCAATGCTGCGCCCATGTGAGCAAGGCAAATTTTTGAAACGGAATAGGGGCACACAATGCGCGCAATTTTGGCTATTGGTTTGACATCGCTATCGCTGGCTGCATGCGACACACTTGAAACAGAACCTAAAGAAGAGAAGGCAATGGCAACGATTGACACAGCGGAGATCGTCCATTGCTGGGCTGCACATCGTGAATTGGCAAAGCTCTATTCCAGCATCGCAAGCGTAGAAGAAGACCCTGATGCAAAGCAGCAATACGAAAATGATGCTGCGATTCAGACCGCCGAAGTGTCTGCCTATGAAGAAATGGCTCTCTCAGCTGCAAAAGAGCAGGGCCTGTCAGATGGAGAAATCGACGAAATGGGCGATGAAATTGGCGATCCTTATGAAACTATGATCGATACAATGGAGTTGGAAGAATTTGCATCGACGATCACCAGGAAAACCGATGAATGCCAGGAGCGGTACCCAGTCTAGGCTGCCTTGGGTGAACGGACAGAAACAGCATGCAATCTGTGGGCATCACTAGCCCACGGCTAAACACATCCAATTTTCATACGTAAGAGGGTAGAGGCGCCAACAGGCGACGATTCCATTGGGCTAAACGCCCGCGAGCGGCACTCCGCTCCGACAAAAGAAGACGATATGAAAATACATGATCTGATTACTACGACTGACGAATTGGCCGCCTTGTGTGAGCGGCTTGCCCAATCCGAATTCGTCGCGGTCGATACTGAGTTCATGCGCGAGAACACCTATTGGCCCGAGCTGTGCCTGGTGCAAATCGCCAATACGGAAGAGGCTGCCGCCGTTGATCCTTTAGCAGAGGGGCTCGATATGAAGCCGCTGCTCGATCTGCTGACAGACAATGATGAGGTCTTAAAAGTCTTCCATGCAGGCGGGCAAGACGTAGAGATTATCGTCAACATGACGGGCAAAACGCCCTTCCCTATTTTCGACACGCAAATCGCGATGATGGCCGTTAGCCAGTCTGAACAGATCGGTTATGCCAATTTGGTGGAGACATGGCTCAACATCCAAATCGATAAAGGCGCACGGTTTACTGATTGGAGCAGACGCCCGCTAACCGATCGTCAGATTGAATACGCGATTGGTGATGTGACGCATCTGTCGAAGATTTTCCCTAAAATCCTCAAAAAGCTGATTAAAACCGATCGCGGAAATTGGCTTGATGCGGAAATGGAGAAGCTGGCGAACGCTTCCAATTACATCGTAGATCCGCAAACGAGCTGGAAACGCATCCGATCACCGGGCCGAAACCCGCAGGTTCTGGGCCGGCTGAAAGCGCTTGCCGCATGGCGCGAAGGCGAAGCGCAGCATAAGAACATACCGCGCGGGCGGATCATGCGCGATGAGACGTTGGCAGATGTAGCTTCTCATCCACCGAAAAAACAGGCCGATCTTGCAAAGGTGCGCGGACTGTCTTCGGCGTGGAAAGACAACGACATCGGCAAACGCTTGATGAAAGAGATTGCGGATGCGGAGCCTTTGCCAAAGGCTGAAATGCCCGAGAAGATGAAACGCGGCGCGCCTTTGGGCAAAGAAGGTGCATTGGTCTCCGATCTCCTCAAACTGCTTTTGAAAATCAGAGCGCGCGAGATTGATGTCGCCGCACGACTGCTCACCCGCGCTGACGAGATGGAGGCTTTGGCCGCTGGAGTGCGCGATTTGAAAGTGCTTGAAGGCTGGCGATATGAAGTGTTCGGCAAAGATGCTCTTGAGCTGGTCGAAGGCAAAACCGCCTTTGCCGTGCGCGATGGTAAGCTCACCATGACGCATATCGATGACATGCAAGCCAGCATGGAAGAAGCGCTGGCCGCAGAGTGAGCACTTACCTCCCCACAATAAAACAGTTGCAATATCTGGTCGCCTTGCACGAACACGGTCATTTTGGGCGGGCGGCGGATGCGTGTTTTGTGTCGCAATCCACCTTGTCCGCTGGCCTGCGAGAGCTGGAATCGCTGCTGGGCGTGACTTTGGTTGAACGATCGCGCCGCGTGGTTCGGTTTACGTCTTTGGGTGAGCAAGTCGTCGAAAAGGCAGGCCGATTGCTGCGCGAGGCAGAAGAGCTGTCCGATCTGGTGCAGGCTTCGGGCAAACCTCTGTCGGGCCAACTCCGCATGAGCGTCATCCCGACAATCGCGCCTTTTATGCTCCCGCGCTTTTTGCCGCGTCTGGGTAAAGAACGGCCTGATCTCAAACTCATGCTGCGCGAGGAAACCAGCCATGATGCGATGGAATCGCTTACTCATGGCAGAGTGGATTGCGTGCTGCTCGCCCTGCCCTTTGATACAGGCGATGCGGCGATGGAGCGTATCAGCGATGATCGGCTGTTTGTGGCCTTTCCCAAAGATGATCCGCGTGATCCTCCTGCACAGGTGCCGCCGGATATGATCGATCAAGGGCGTCTGCTGCTGCTTGAAGACGGGCATTGCCTTCGCGATCACGCATTGGCGGCCTGCAATCGGTCCGAATTGCGAGCGAGCGCTGCGATGATCGGGACCAGCCTTCACACCCTTGTGCAAATGGTGGATCATGATCTGGGTCTGACTATGCTGCCCGAAATGGCGATAAATGCCGGCATCCTGCAAGGCACAAATGTCGTGGCGCGTCCGGTAAAAAGCGATACGGCGAAGCGCGAGATTGTGCTCGCATGGCGCAAAAACTCCCCTCGCGAGGCCGATTTCAAACTTCTCGCTGACGAACTGCGTGCGGGCTAGATTAATTGCGATGCTCTGCGGGCCTCAGATGTAAGCCCCTGTTAACCCTTCAGATAAACTGATTAGGCATCCCGTTACATTACGTAACGTCTTGAACTTGGGTAATTGGGGCAGAACCAATGAAAACACTTTCAAAAACGATTTGTATTCTAGCGGCATTCTCTATGAGCAGCGCAGCATTTGCTGGAGAGGGAAGCTGGACCATTTCTGATGCTGATGGCCAAGTCACTGTAACGCGCGGTGGCAAACCGCATTACGGCGCTGAAGGCACTGTTCTGAAAGCCGGTGATGTCATCTCGACCAGCAAAACAGCGCGCGCTGTGTTGGTGCGCGGTGGTAAGTTTGTTGTGGTCGATCCGGGCAAAAAGGTGCGCATCACCAAGCCAAAGGAAAAAGGCACAGTGACAAAGATATTTGAATATCTTGGCGGCCTTGCCTCAACCCAATCAAAGAAAAACACCTTTAACAGCGGCACCGCTGCAGCTGTCGTCAAAGGATATGGCAGCGGCCTTGAAAACGGCTCATCCAGCGCAGGCAACAATGGCGGCACAAGCGGCAATGAAGATGATCCGGCCATGTGGAAGCAAATCGAACCGCAAACGCTCTAGCGCGCTTGAAAGTTTAGTCCCACCTGGGTCATAGCCCCTCTGATCTCAGATCGGAGGGGCTATGGGTGAGCTTTACCTGCAATACGAATATTGGATAGCGGTCTTCCAGCTGTTCACCGCCATGCTCGGAATGGGTGCGACGCTGACCTTGGGCGACTTCCGCGAGGTTCTCGTCGAACCCAAAGCGGCGAGCATTGGGATGGCCATTCAGCTTGTGATGGTCCCCGTTGTGGCGGCCTGTTTTATCGCAGCATTCGGCTTAACAGCAGGGATCGCTGTTGGTTTGGCACTGATTGCGGCGATCCCGGGCGGGACAGTCAGCAACATTTTCACCTATTTTGCCAAGGGCAATGTCGCGCTTTCGATTACGATTACTGCAGTGACGACGCTTGCGTGTTTGTTCACAACACCGTTGATCCTCGAATTGCTGATCACCGAATACATGCCCGCTGATTTCGTGATGCCGCGCACGCGTATCATGACGGAGATTGCGCTGGCACTGTTATTGCCTCTTGCACTTGGCATGATGGTTCTAAAGCTTGTGCCAACCATCGCTGATGACTTTTCGAAGTGGTGCGTAAGAGCATCCTTGTTCGGAATTGTGCTGATCGTCATCGGATCAGCCTCTTCAGGCCGGCTCGATTTCGCGGCATTCGGAGCCACCAATGTCGCAATTACCGCAGCTTTGATTGTGGTTCTGATGCTGGCAAGCATTGCAATGACCAAAGCCACTCGATTGGTGAAACAAGATCAGAGCGCAATCACGATCGAAGTGACAGTGCGCAACATCAATCTGGGGGTCATGCTAAAGGCGTCTTTGTTCCCTGCCAGCGCTGCTGTTTCTGATCCGATTGGCGATATCGTGCTGTTTACGCTGCTGCTTTACGGCACATTGCAATTGCTGTTGTCGGTGGGACTGATCGTATGGGGCCGCAGGGATGGCGACATTGCAACGGACGATAAAACGCAAACAGGGTGAGGCAACTATGTGCTGCCCCACCCTGTTTGTGGTTCAATTAAATCTTAGGTCTTAAAGACCTTCGACGCTTTTGCTGACGAGGATGTTCACAGCAACGCGGCGGTTTTGCGCTTTGCCATAGGCAGTGCTGTTATCCGCTGCTGGATCAGATGCAGCCATGCCGGTTGGCGAAAGCATACGCCATGGTTCCCATCCGCACTCTTGCTGAAGGAAGTTCACAACGCGGCCTGCACGCTTTTCAGACAAAGCTTGGTTCACTTCATAGCTACCTGTTGAATCGGTGTAGCCAACAACCAGCAACAAAGCGTTGTCCATAGCCTGTGCTTGGGTCGCAGCCTGACAAAGCTCAGCGCGCGCCTGACCTGAAAGGTTATAACGACCGCTGTCGAAATAGACGTTGGTGGTGCCGCGAATGTTGTATTTATCGATATTCGCAACGCGGCCTTTCAAAGCCTCTGCCGCTGCGGCGTTGGCGGCAATATCAGCTTCATTCTCACCAAAACGCTGATTGGTGCCGTTGCGGATCATTTGAGCTGTTTTGAGATCTTTGGTTTTCAAAGCGATCTTTGAAGCGACAAGCGATCCAGCCCATTCAACGGTATCGACTTCAACCGGAAGTCCGTTGAGCAATTGATCGGCACCCAGCTCATCGCGCGAAAGGCCAAGGAAGCCGCCGCTTTTGCGGATACGTGTGCCTTCGCTCAGAGACAGAGTTACGTTTTGGCCATCAGCGGTGGTGACTTGGAAATCATTGCCGTTGCGTGCCGAGATAATGCCTTCAACCTCTGGCCCTTCTGCAAGGCCATCGAGATCAGCTGGCGGCGAACCAACCACAGTGGTCAACACGTCACTATCGCCGGTTGTGTATTCTTGAGCTGTGGCGCCGATTGAAGCTGTGCCTGCAAGCAAAGCAATCATCGCAAGCTTAGCTGCGCTTTTCGTTGGTGTGGTCATTGTATTACTCCTTCAACCTGTAACGGTGATGCGCGCGGGGGTTTTCCCTTGCGAATGTCTGCGATCCGCCCCCAAGGGAAAGCGGCATCCTCCGTATAAATCCCTGTTGTTTCGTCCTCATGTGTCAGTGAACATTTAAGCGCTGTGCCTAACGGCGCTCAGCGTTCACAAGCGACGGAATGCCGCGCTCACATTGCGCGTAAATGAATGATGCTTTCAAGAACAACGCACAGGCAGACGGCAAGAGCGCGAGTTGCGATGAACCGTTAAGAAAGGCCCGATCAGTCCATATGTTTAAGGCCAACGCGCAGGTAATCCCAACCTGTGATGCAGGTCAAAACGGCTGCCGCCCATAGAGTCGATAAGCCAATCACGTGAATCCAATTGTCTGCAAATGTCCCGCAATCAGGCCCCAGTGTCTGGCACGGCTGGCCATGCACAGCCCCGCCAAGGATTAAGGCAGCCAAACTAATCAGCTGAAAAGTTGTCTTCCACTTGGCCAACCGCGACACAGGTACCGATATCTGAATACCGCCCAAAAATTCGCGAAGGCCCGAAACGGCAATTTCGCGAATGAGGATAATGGCGCCAGCGATCACATGCATATCACCCACATAGGGGCCACGCAGATATCCTTGCGCGGTCAGGATCAAAATGACCGCTGCAACCATGATTTTATCCGCAATCGGATCAAGAAAGATGCCCAGCTTTGAAACCGTGCCTTGCGCGCGCGCCAAATAGCCATCAAAAAAATCGGTGATCGCAATCAGGCCATAAAGCAGAAAGCCGATAAGAAAGCCCAGCTTCCATTCAGGCCACCATAGGAAAAACCCCAGCAAAGGGACGGCCAGAATGCGCGATAGCGTGAGAATGTTGGGCAAGGTCAGCATGGCTTTCACAATCCTTTAGCGCTTTGCGGCTAGAACCCAAACACCGCGCGGCTATCAATTCACAGACCTTGTGCCGCAAAATGAGATCGCTACATGTGGCGCTCTTAGGGGAGACAGCGCATCGTCGCTTGAACGCATTATCGCATGACCACATCGACGAGACTCCTGCGCCGAAAGCGCTTTTTGCCGCTGATGGTCACACAGTTTTTCAACGCGTTTAACGACAATCTGTTCAAGACAGCTTTGGTGCTGTTTGTCGTTTACTCGGTTTATAATGACGAGAAACAAGAAGCGCTGTTTAGCGGCTTGGCGTCTGTCATTTTCATCGTCCCGTTTGTCATCCTATCCGCTTTGGCCGGACAATTGGCCGATACGCGCGATAAAGCTGCGATCATTCGGACCGTTAAGATATGCGAGATCGGCTGGGCCAGTCTTGGCGCATTTGGTCTGTTTCTCGCTTGGCAAGGCATTGCCGTTCACACATTTGCGATCCCACTATTGCTATTTGTGGTGTTTCTTTCCGCTGCTCAATCCACGTTTTTGGGCCCGATCAAATATGCGATCCTCCCCCAACACCTTAAAAAAGATGAGGTGCTTCCGGGCACGGGATTGATTGAAGCGGGCACCTATATCGCAATTCTAACAGGTACGATCCTTGCCGGATTTATCTCGGTTGAAGTGGCGATGGTGTTGGTCGTGCTAACGTCATTTGTGGGCTATTTGGTAGCGCGCTTCGTACCTGATGCACCTCCTCAAAGCGATTATGAAATGCATTTTCCTGTGATCGAGCCTTGGCTAGAAAAGCCGATGAGCCCGATAAAACGCATTGTTACCGCGCCGCATACCGCAATCTTTGATCAGGTGGTGATGAGCTGGAAATTGATCCGCGAGACAATGAAAAACCGGGAAATATGGCTTTCCATTGTCGCTATCAGCTTTTTCTGGACGATCGGCGCGGTGCTCTTCATCCAATTCCCGCCGCTCGCCAAAAACCAGCTGCTAGCCAGCAAAGAAGTGGCGAGCTTGTTTTTGGTTATATTCTCAATCGGCATTGCGATTGGATCGGTCGGCATCAATGCTCTTTTAAAGGGTCAGGTTTCGGCGCGATATTCCCCGATTTCGGTTGTGGTGATGGGCGTGTTTGTTTTGGGCTTTTACATCGTTGCCAAAGCATGGACGCCCAATGCTTCGGGAGAATTGTTGCCCGTTCAGGTATGGATTTTGGAACCGCTGGCTATCCCGCTGTCCCTAATGCTGCTCGGAATTTCAACAGCGGGCGGTTTCTTCGTTGTGCCGCTCTATGCGTTCTTAACAACGCGCTGCGAAAACGACGCTGCATCGCGCACGATTGCAGCCAACAATATCGTCAACTCGCTCTCAATGGTGGTCGGGTCTATCTTTGCGATAGGTTTGACGGCTTTGGGCATTCCCGTGGTCGATCAATTGCTTTTCGCAGCCGCAATGACTGTCGTCTCAGCTTATCTGGGATATGTGCTTTTCAAAGCCGAAAAAGAAGCGAAAGCCCTCGCCCCAAACGCGGCGGAATAATCAGATTATGAAAGCAAGAATCGCCGCGGTTGCAGCTACATAAGTGGTCGCTGCGCCGCGAACATCATCCTTTGTCAGCCGCCATAGGCTTTCGGCCGGAATATCATGCAAATCTTCGCGAACATGCGGAGGAAGGGTCGCGCGGAAAGGATGCTGCGCTCGCTCATCGGTTAAGACCAGCGACCGGCGCCCTTTGGAAAACCGTTCTTTTGCGACCTCGTTTTGAGGTGTTGTGCCTTCAGGATCACGCTTTGGGCGAACCTGCACTTGAGTAAGACTGGCATATGTCATGAGGGCAGAGTTAATACTTTTTTAACATTTGCCCAGCGCCTTTGGACGCAATGTTGCACAAAGGGACAGTTAGCCGCCCGTTTAACCATGGTGGGCCTGATCTGCGTTGATTGACAAGGTGCCAAACGATAAGGCCATGGGCTGATGGGAGAGCGGCATTGACGACAGAAAAAGCGACGAAAAGCGCGGCTGAATTGCTGGTGGAATGTCTTGTTGAACAAGGCACTGATCGGATTTTCACCGTGCCGGGTGAAAGCTTTTTGGCGGTGCTCGATGCGCTGCATGACGCAAGCGATATCGATACAGTTACGGTGCGCCAAGAAGGCGGCGCGGCGTTTATGGCATGTGCGGATGGCGCGATGAGCGCGGCCGAAACTCTGCGACCCGGCATCGCCTTTGTCACACGCGGCCCCGGCGCGACCAATGCGAGCATAGGTGTACATGTCGCGCACCAAGATTCGCAGCCCGTGATCCTGTTTGTCGGCGATGTCGCGCGCAATATGCGCGATCGCGAAGGGTTTCAGGAGGTGGATTTTCCCGCCTTTTTCGCCCCCATCTCAAAATGGGCAGCGCGCATTGATGACCCTGCCCGCATCCCGGAATATATTGCGCGCGCTTTTTCGGTTGCAGTATCAGGCAGGCCCGGCCCCGTGGTGCTGGCTTTGCCAGAGGATATGCTGTGCGATGCAGTGCCAGCAAGTTCATGCCCTCGGCCTGCTGCCAGCCGCCCTGCCCAAGCCGTCTGCCCTGATGCAATGCAGGCCATGTTTGCCATGCTCGCCGATGCCGCGAGCCCAGTTGCGATTATCGGCGGCGCAGGATGGAATGCCAAGGCGCGCGATCATTTTGAAAGCTTTGCTGAAAAGATTGGTCTGCCGGTTGCGACCGCATTCCGCAGGCAAGATGCCATATCCCCATCCTCCCCCGTCTATGCAGGCAATCTTGGCTACGGCCCGAACCCCAAGCTTGTCGAGAGGGTTGAAGCTGCCGACCTGATCCTGGCGGTCGGGGCGCGATTGGGAGAAGCGACAACAGATGGCTACACTGTGCCCTCGCCCGATGCTCCCGATCAAAAGCTGATCCACATCCACCCCGATCCCAACGAGCTTTCCAGCGTCTACCCAGCCGACCTTGCCATGGCCGCTTGCATGGATGAATTTGCCGAAAGCGCCAGTCTTTGGGAAGATGCGGGGATTATCCCGTTTGATGCCGGCGCTGAGGCGCATCGTGAGTGGCTGGAATGGGCAACGCATAAACCCTCAGATAACCCACCTGCCCTAGATATGGGGGCCTGTGTCACTACTATGCGCGAGGCTCTTCCAACAGATACAATCATCTGCAATGGCGCAGGCAATTTCGCGGGATGGTGGCACCGATATTGGCGCTATGATGGCTATCCAACCCAGCTCGCTCCCACATCAGGCGCAATGGGATATGGCGTGCCAGCCGCAATTGCCGCTGCTTTGCGATACCCAGAAAAAACGGTCGTTGCCGTGGCAGGTGATGGCGATTTTCTGATGAACGGACAGGAACTCGCAACCGCAGCTCAATATGGCGCCAATCTGATCGTCCTTGTGGTTGATAACGGCGCATATGGCACTATCCGTATGCACCAAGAGCGCGAATATCCCGCCCGCGTTTCAGCCACGCAATTGTCCAATCCCGACTTTGCAGCTCTTGGCAAAGCCTTTGGCGGATGGTCAGCGACGGCATCCACCACTGCCGAATTTAAAAGCGCACTGGACGAAGCGAAGGCCAAAAAAGGCCTGCGCCTTATTCATATGAAAATCGATGTCGAACAGCTTGCTGCCAGCGGCGCGACGATTAGTGGCCTCAGGAAAAGGCCCTAACCTTCCGCCATTTCGCAGATCACATCCCATTCGTCAGGCGTGATTTTGGCGACAGACAAACGCGACAATCGCACCAGCTCACATTCGGACAGTTCGGCCGTTGCTTTGATTTGTTTGAGTGATACGGGATGGTCAAACTTGCGCTTTGGTTTGATCTTTACCGCAGCCCATTTTCCAGTCTCATCAGTGGGATCGAGAATGTCAGCCACCGTAACCGTCGCAATCCCAACAATCTCCAATCCCTCTCGCGAGTGATAGAAGAAAGCCTCATCGCCAACTTTCATAGCCTTTAGGTTCAGCTTAGCAGAGTGGTTGCGCACGCCATCCCACACGCCCTCTTCTTCGGCTACAAGATCATCCCAGCCATATTTGAAAGGCTCCGATTTCATTAGCCAATAATTGGGACGAGGTTTTGCCACCCGGTTACTCCTTTTTGGTCGAACCCTCTCAATTTTAAGGGAGCTTAGGGCAAATGAAAAGTTAACCCAATGTTTATTGCTCGTGCGTAAGCCTCCTCAGGTTGCGAAGGGCAACTGCATGGGGAAAGCACGGCGGACGTGCGCAGAAGAGTATTTGGTGGCAAGCAAACCAGAAACCAACAGTCTAGAAAGCGCGCACCGCGATATAGTGACGCTTGGAATTGCTGTAGCGGCGATCATTCTGTTCATCGGCACAGGCGGATCGGTTTTACCAGGAGTAGTATCAGCCGTACTTGAAAGCGGTGAAGGCCCTGACATTCTTCTGGTCAATGCGCTGCTTCTCAACATTGCTTTGGTCATTTTCGGCTGGCGCCGTTACGGGCAACTCACCCTTGAAATCCGCGAGCGCGAAATGGCTGAAGATCTTGCGCGCAAACTGTCTGAAATTGATCCGCTGACGGGCTGCCTGAACCGTCGCAGCATGGAGACAGCCACAAGTGCTCTTAAGGCAGAAGCAGCCGAGCGCGGCGAAAGCATTGCTTATGCGATGGTTGATGTCGACAATTTCAAACAGGTCAACGATGTGCATGGGCACACAGTGGGCGACCAGCTGTTAGAAGCTATGGCGGAACGCTTGCGCGACTTGCTTCCTGAAAACACACCAATCGCCCGTCTTGGTGGCGATGAATTTGCTTTCGTGATCCCTTATAAAGACGGGCAGCAAGAGCGGGTCGATGACCAGATCATTCGCCTGTTTGAAACAGTTGCCACACCTTTTGAACTTGAAAAACTAACGCTTCATGCAACAATTTCTATTGGAGTAGCAGGCGAGCCATCAAACGCCGGTTCAGACCAAAATAGCTCTCAATCAAACGATTTGATGCATCACGCGGACATTGCGATGTATCATGCGAAAAACGAAGGGAAGAACCGGTTTTGCTGGTTTGAACCTGCGATGGAGAATGAGCTTCGTTTCCGCAACCAATTGGAAATTGGCATTCGCGAAGGCATTGGCCGCGATGAATTCCTGCCATTTTACGAACAGCAAGTTGACCTTAAAACCGGCAAGCTGGTTGGGTTTGAAGTTCTCGCACGCTGGAATTCGCCAGAACTTGGTATGGTTAGCCCGGAATTGTTCATCCCAATCGCGGAAGAAATCGGCCTTATCAACGAGCTATCCGACTGCGTCATGCGCAAAGCTTTTGCAGATGCACGCGCATGGGATCCATCGATCTCAATCTCGGTCAATATTTCGCCCATGCAAATGCGTGACCCATGGTTTGCACAAAAGCTTTTGAAGACTCTGCTCGAATGCGAATTTCCTACCAGCCGTCTGGAAATCGAAATCACAGAAAGCTGTCTGCACGATAATATCGCAATGGTGCGGTCTATGATCACCAGCCTGCGCAATCAGGGTATCCGCGTGAGCTTGGATGATTTTGGCACTGGCTATGCCAGTCTCGAACAGCTTCAAACGCTGCCATTTGACCGGCTTAAAATCGATCGCTCTTTCATCAGCAACCTTACCAATTCCAGCAGCACAACCGTGGTTGATGCAATCATCGCTTTGGGCAATGGGTTGGGCATGCCGATCACCGCAGAAGGCATTGAATGCGAAGAAACTGCGGAGGCTCTTAAAAGCCGGGGCGGATTTAAGGGACAAGGGTACCTTTATGGTCAACCTGAGTGCGGCGAAGATGTGCGCAAGCGTTTGCAGGAAACCGGCCAATTGGTGGATGCATCCGACCTCGATGAAAGCGCTGTTACGGCAACGCAAGCCGACACGGAAGCAGAAGCAAGTCACCAAACCAATTGGCGCCGCACTGCCAGCCAATAAGGCTCTCTAATCGCGCGGCACTGGACGCGGCGCTTTACCATGCATAGATGCGCCATAGAATTATGCGCATTCCATTCATCAAAATGCACGGGCTGGGCAATGATTTCGTTGTGCTGGATGGGCGCACGAATGACCTGCCAGCCATGACTGCAAAAGCCGCGCTTGCACTAGCAGACCGGCGCGAAGGCGTAGGATGCGACCAGGTAATTATGCTTGGTCCCAGCGATGCAGCCGATTTTCGCATGCAAATCTTCAACTCAGATGGCAGCGAAGTGGAGGCGTGCGGCAATGCCAGCCGCGCGGTTGCGGTGCTGCATGGAAGTCCTTCGAAAGTGGAAACGGCAGGCGGCATCATTGCGCTAACTCCCACAGATGCCGGTGCCAGCGTCGATATGGGCAAGCCACGCTTTGAGTGGGATGACATTCCGCTGGGCTACGCAATGGATGCAAGCGCAATGCCGATGGCATGGAGCGAAGGCGCAGGTAGCTTAGAGGCCCCTTTTGCCGTCAATGTTGGCAATCCGCATGCCGTCTTTGTTGTCGAGGATGCTGACATAGTGGACCTTGCCGCAATCGGTCCCGTGATTGAAAACGACCCTGTCTTCCCGCAGCGGGTGAATGTGAATGTTCTAAGCCTTGCAGGTCCTGATCATATCAAACTGCATGTTTGGGAACGCGGCGCGGGATTAACGCGCGCCTGCGGAACGGGCGCTTGTGCCAGCGCAGTCGCCGCGATCAGCAAAGGTCTGGTGCAAAGCCCGGTCATTGTCACTCTGCCGGGGGGCGATCTGGAAATCGCATGGGAGCGCGGCGGCTCCATCACGATGACAGGACCAGCGACAGAGGCTTTTCGCGGGGAATTGAACTGGGAAGATTACGCGTGAACGCACCCTCCCCTAAAGCTTCTGAGGTCATCAACCTTGGCTGCCGATTGAACATCGCAGAGGCTGAACGCATGCGCGCCATGCTCGCTAAGGAAGAAGATGTTGTCGTGATCAATTCTTGCGCAGTAACATCAGAAGCCGTGCGCCAAACGCGTCAAACCATTCGTAAAGCAAGACGCGAGCGTCCCGATGCGCGCCTGATCGTTACAGGCTGCGCGGCGGACATTGAACGCGAGGCTTTGGGCGCAATGGATGAGGTCGATGGCCTTATCCCCAACGCTTCCAAACTTGATCCACGTGCCTGGAATATTCCCGCAGATAAGGCGCCTTTGGCCCCCACCAAAACGCGCGCCTTTATCGCTGTGCAAAATGGCTGCGATCATGCCTGCACATTCTGCGTGATCCCTCAGGGACGCGGCAAGAGCCGGTCTTTGGATATTGCCGATGTCCTTAATGAGGTGGAACAGCACCTTGAATTGGGTGCTAAGGAAATTGTTCTAACTGGTGTCGATCTTACCAGTTGGGGACAGGATATTTCCAACACGCCGCAACTGGGCAAGCTGGTTCACTCCATCCTGAATGCGTTTCATCAACTAACGCGGTTGCGCCTATCGAGCATGGACGGGATCGAAGTGGATCCACTTTTGGAGGATATGATCGCTTCTGAAGAACGGATCATGCCGCATATCCACCTCTCGCTGCAACATGGTGCAGACTTGATCTTAAAGCGCATGAAACGCCGCCATTTAAGAGGCGATGCTGTCAATTTGGTGGAAAGGCTGAAAGCGCGTCGTCCCGACATTGCGATAGGCGCAGACCTGATGGCAGGATTTCCCACCGAAAGCGCTGATCACCACGCCGAAAACCTCTCTATCATCAAAGAGCTCGATATCGTTCACGGGCACATCTTCCCCTTCTCCCCTCGCCCCAGAACACCAGCAGCCAAAATGCCGCAATTGGACCGTTCCATTATCAAAGCTCGCGCCGCTGAATTGCGCGCTTGTGTCGCCAATATTCGCGAAGACTGGCTGCAAGCCCATGTGGGCAAATCACAAAGCGTCCTCGCCGAACGCGATGGCACAGGCTATGCGCCCGATTATGCAAGGATCGCCGTGCCTCACACCACACCAGCAGGTTCAATAGTGAGCGTTACTCCCAATCAGATCAAAGAAGGCATGCTGCAATGAGCGATGCACCTTCAGGATGGAGCGAGAAGCTGCTTGGCGGTTTTCGCAAAACGTCAGAGCGTTTGGGCGAAAACCTGTCGGGTCTTGCGGGCGGCGGGAAGCTGTCTGATGCGGAATTGGACGATATCGAAGACGCTCTCATTATCTCAGACTTGGGTCCTTCTGCCGCGGGTCGGATCCGCGAAAAGCTCGCTCAAAAACAGTTCGGCAGCACGATCACCGAAAGACAGCTGAAAGAAGCGGTGGCCGAGGAAATTGCAGAAATCCTGCGCCCCGTTGCAAAACCATTGGAAGTTGTCGCTTTCCCCCGCCCGCAGGTCATCTTGGTGATCGGTGTCAATGGTTCGGGAAAAACCACGACAATCGCCAAACTCGCCCACCTTTTTATGGAAGATGATTACGGCGTCTTGCTGGCCGCAGGCGATACCTTCCGTGCTGCCGCAATTGGCCAGCTTGCCACATGGGCAGAACGCGCTGGAGTGGACATTGTGAAGGGTCCCGAAGGTGGCGATCCCGCATCGATTGTGTTTGATGCGGTAAAACAAGCCACAGACACGGGGATTGATGCGCTGGTGGTCGACACAGCAGGCCGCCTTCAGAACAAAGCGGAATTGATGGACGAATTGGCGAAAATTCGCCGCGTCCTTGGCCGGTTGAATAAGGCTGCACCGCATGATGTCGTGCTGGTTCTGGACGCAACCAATGGGCAGAACGCCTTATCCCAAATTGACGTATTCAAGGAAGTGGCAGGCGTCACCGGCCTCATTATGACCAAGCTTGATGGCACAGCGCGCGGTGGTGTATTGGTTGCAGCAGCGGAGCAATATGGCCTTCCCATCCACGCAATCGGTGTGGGTGAGAAAATGGAAGATTTGCGTCCCTTCGACCCTGACCTTGTCGCGCGCGTCATTGCAGGAGTGGCCTGATGTCTGATGCGGAGCAAGTGCCAGAAAAAAAGAAAGGATCAGGCTGGCTTAATGTCCTGATCGATTATGGGCCGTTGCTGGTGTTCTTAGGTGTGTATCGATGGAACGCGCCCGAAGACCCAAACCCTGCGGGCGAGCTGACAGCGATCATTTACGGCACAGGCGCATTCATGGTCGCTGCCATTATTGCGCTGGTCAGCAGCAAGACGTTGCTTGGCAAGATTTCGCCAATGCTGTGGTTTTCGACCGCGCTGATCGTCGGATTTGGAGCTCTAACAATCTTTTTTGGCGATCCGGTTTTCGTCCAATTGAAGCCGACCATCATCTACACTGTCTTTGGCATAGCTTTGCTGGCAGGGTTTTTCATGGGCCGCCCGCTTTTGAAGATCCTGCTTGAAGCGGCCTTCGAAGGGCTATCGAACGAAGGCTGGCTTAAGCTTTCGCGAAATTGGGGCGTGTTTTTCTTGTTCCTCGCAGGTCTAAACGAAGGTCTTCGCGCATTTATGACCTTCGAAGGTTGGCTTTGGGCGAAACTGTGGGTGTTTATGCCGCTATCCTTGCTGTTCACATTCACCCAAATCCCGATGCTTTTGAAGCATGGTCTTGATGTCGGCGGTGACGAAGACGAAGGGGATAAGACCGCCTGAATCAAAACCGCCCAGCGCCTTGTCCAGCGCTGGGCGATCACGATTTTCACCGGCCGATTATCGACCAGACTAAGTATTTACGCCGCGTGGTATTCCCAGGCGCTGCCTGCAAGCTCGCAATTCATATACAGCTCGCGACGCGCACGTTCAGCACGCACCGCCTGCAAAACTTGTTCCTGATTGTCCACGCTCCGGCTGGTGCCGAAATCGAGATACCCATTGTGCCCAAACCGCTTTTCACGGTGATTGGAGGTGTAAACGCGACGTGCTGTCATGATTCGCCCCTTTTCAAGTTGTATTTTGCAATACTTCGTGATTCTACCCAGATGCAACGCCGTATCATGTAACATCATGTTTTCGGAAGCAGCCAGTGTGGAAAAGACCACAATGGTGCAGGTGCTGCCGAAAAGATTACTCGATTACGGACCTTACCATCTGCCTAAGACTTAACACGGTTTAATATCTCGGCGCATTGTATGGAGCCGCCATCCGCACTCCATTCGTCTCACAAACAACAAATAAATCTGTGAGAGAATCGAATTCGCGTTTAGATTTCGACTTGACTTCCCAGTTCAACCACTCGGTTTGTTGGCAACTTAAAAAAGTCCATTGCGCTTGCCGCATTCCTCAGCATCCAAGCGAAAATCTTCTCACGCCAAATGGGCATCCCCGGCTTATCCGATGCGAGCAGAGTCTGCCGCGACAGGAAAAAGCTGGTGTGCATCATATCAAATTCACCGCCGCACCGCTCCATATGCTTGAGCCCGACAGGCACATCTGTCTCTTCCATAAAGCCATAATGAAGGACCGCGCGGTAAAACCCGTCGCCCATATCGGTGTATTCGCACCTGTTTTCTGGATCGACATAAGGGACGTCCTGAATATCGACCGTCAGGATCACTACGCGTTCATGCAGCACTTTATTGTGCTTGATGTTGTGAAGCAAAGCAGAGGGCACGCCCGAACTGGAACTGGCCATAAAGATCGCAGTACCGGGCACTCGCAAGGCTGAATTTTTAGCTGACTTTGCGAAGATTTCGATCGGTAAAGCATGCTCTGACATATTGTCGCGCATCAGCTTTCGCCCGCGCGACCAAGTAGTGAGCAGCGTAAAAGCAATCAGGCCAACAACCAGCGGGAACCACCCCCCTTGGGGAACTTTGGTGAGGTTCGCCGCAAAGTAAGCGCCATCGACAATCAAGAATAGCAGCACGACAGGCGCCGCATACCACCATTTCCACTTCCACACGCTAACCAGCAGAACCGCCATCAGAAGCGTATCAATGGTAACAGCGCCCGTGACTGCAATACCGTAGGCGCTTGCGAGATTGGATGAGTTTTGGAATGTCAGAACCAGAAGAATGACAGCAATCATCAACGCCCAATTGACGAAGGGAATATAGATCTGCCCACCTTCAGTTTCTGAGGTGTGGAGGATATTCAGCCGCGGCATAAAGCCCATCTGCACCGCCTGGTGCGTAATAGAGAAGGCACCGGAAATCACAGCCTGGCTCGCGATAAAGGTCGCAATTGTTGCCAGGAAGACCAGCGGCAATTGCCACTCTTCGCTAGCCAATAAAAAGAACGGGTTTTTCACCACCTCGGCGGCTTGATCCGCCGGCAGACCTGCAATCATCGCGCCTTGACCAAAATAGTTCAAAAGCAGGCATGGCATCACAAATCCAAACCATGAAAGCCGCATGGGCCCTCTGCCAAAATGCCCCATGTCAGAGTAAAGCGCCTCACTGCCCGTAACGGCAAGCACCACGGCACCCAGAGCCAAGAATGCCACCAAGCCATCAGAGACGAAGAACATCACCGCGTAATACGGGTTAAGCGCCCACAAAATGTCTGGGTTCTGAATTATCTGCCAGCCGCCAAGCCCGGCGATCACCGTGAAATAGACGATCATCACAGGGGCAAAAAGCGCCCCGACCTTGGCGGTGCCGCGTTTCTGCAAAAGGAACAGGAAAACTAGCAGGCCAAGTGCAATGGGAATAACATATCGCTCAAGACCCGGATCGACAACTTTCAGCCCCTCCACCGCCGACAAGACGGATATGGCAGGCGTAATCATGCTATCGCCGTAAAACAGCGATGTCGCGAACACGCCAAGCAATACGACCAGCCAGCCATAGCTCGATTTGCCCATGTGCCTTGATAGCAGCGCAACCAGGGCGAGACTGCCCCCCTGCCCCTTATTATCGGCTCGCATCAATATGGTCACATACTGGATCGCGACAACCAGCAGCATTGACCAGAAAATGAGGCTGACAACGCCCAGAACATGCATGCGGTCAATCGCAATACTGGCCGTACCTGCGAAGGTTTCACGAAAGGCGTAAAGCGGGCTTGTTCCAATATCGCCAAAGACAATGCCGATAGCGCCCACTGCCAGCGCGCCTTTGGACGCACTATGCCCTTTTCCTGCCCGTGGTGGCTGGTGTGCTGGAGCTGCTGTCTCGCTCATATCGTGCGAAATGTCCCGAAACCGAGATGGTAACCTCGAAAGCCCGCGCGCCTAGCACTGCTTGTTCGCACTCGCAACATGCGCTTGGCTCTATTGTCGCTGCTGTTGCAACATGGGCGCATTTGCGATCATCTTATCTAGCGCAGCCACTCGCTGCTCAAGCTCTGGCCGCCACGGTGCATCCTCGGGAGAGCGGGAGAGCAATTCTCCCCAAACACCGCGAGCATTGCGGATTTCGCCTACCTGCAAATACGAAATGCCAAGAAAGAAATCCGCGCCCGGATTTACAGGATCAATCGCACGCGCGCGCCCATAAGCGTAAAGCGCAGGAGGGGTAACAACACCATCAGCATGACCGGTAAGCGACATGGCAAGCGCTAGCCAGCCTTCTAGGTGGTTTGGATTATCATTCAAACCTTTGCGCAAAAGAGTGGCAGCATCACCAAATTTGCCTTGGCGTGCAAAGGCATCAGAAGTGATGAGATAACCCGGTTTTGCCTGAGTATTGTCAAACAACTGCATCCGCGCCTCAACCATCGCTTCGCCCGATTGCTGTGTATCCGCAGCTGCCTGCTTGGGACTTGATGCTTGATCAGGCAAGCCCTGCCACGCATAGCCTGCAAGACCAAGCGAGAGCACAGCCCCAAATAAAGCCCAGCTTTGCTGCGGTAGCTTCATGCCCAAGGCAGCCAACGCAAATGTGGCAAGAGCCAATCCCAATATGGCAAACCAAGCGATCATGCTTCGCTCTCGCTCTTAATTTTGCGCGCGCTAAGCCGCCGCCAAAGCACCAGAAGAACCACCAAGATCACAACCAAAGGGACTGCAAACAACGGCCAAGTAGTGCTGCTTACCTGCGGGGTGTAGCTCACATAATCGCCGTAGCGTTCAACCAGCCATCCGCGCACCTCATCAGGGGTATCACCAGCCAATAAACGCGCGCGAACCTGGTGCCGCATATCGCCTGCAATAGGGGCATCGCTGTCCGCAATGGATTGCGACTGACACGTGAGACAGCGCAAGGTTTCCATCAATTCGGTTGCCTGCGCTTCAAGAGCTGCGTCTTCCAATTGAACATTGGCATAGGGTGCAGGCGGCGCTTTGTCTTGCGCGGCCAAAGGCACAGCGATCAATGCCAAAATTGCCAGAAACAGCCCCCGGATCACTTCGCCTGCTCCAGCAGATCAAGCAGCATGGGAACATGCTCTTTGCGGATGTCGCCGATATGCTGATACCGGATTACGCCGTCTCCATCGATCACGAAGGTTTCTGGCAAGCCAGATGATCCTAGCTCAAACTGGATCGCGGAAATCTTATCATGGGCAATCGCCTCATAAGGATTGCCGTGATTGGCGAGGAACGCCGCGACGTCTTCCGGCGTATCGCGCATGGCAATACCATAGATCGGTGCCCCTGCTTCTTTTAGCGTTTCAAGATGCGGTGCCTCGGCAATGCAAGGGGGACACCAACTCGCCCATAGATTGAGCAATTTGGGGCCGCCTCCGACAAAATCAGAACTCGACAGACCTTCAACGCCTTCTGTTGCAGGGGGCAGATCAAATTCTGGCAAAGGCTTTGCAATCATCTGGCTGGGGATCGCATCGTCCTTTGTTTGCGTGAGCATGTACCCGCCCAACCCTGCGATAAAGGCAAACAGGCCAAGTGGGATGAGGTAAAGGATGCGGTTCATTCGGCAGGCTCCGCTTTGCCCGCGAGCTCAGCCATATCTTCGCGCTCTTCCACGCGGCGCTTAACCGCCTTGCGCTTTCTCAGATCATCGCGAACACGCCCAATCATGGCGAGAAAACCGCCAAGTGCAATCAGAACGCCGCCATACCAGATAAAGGTCACAAAGGGCTTCCACCAGATGCGCAACTGCCAGCGTTCCTTGCCTTCGTCATCCAGCCCAACGCTTTGGCCAATTGTCGCATAAAGTTGGCCATCCCATTTGGTGAGAAGCGCGCTTTCACTTGTGGCTTGCGATGGAGACCAGAACGCACGCGCCTGCGGTGTTAGTGTATCGGCGCTGGAACCATCGCGAGAGACGGAAAGGCGCGCTTCCATTGCCGTCCAATTGGGGCCGGCAATCGCGTTGATGCTGCCCAAGGTTACATCCCATTCGCCCACCTTGGTGGTTTCACCAGCGCTGATTGCGGCGAGTTTTTCTTCGGTAAATGCGCTTTCAGATGCCATTCCAAACAGAGCCACCGCAACACCGAAATGCGCAAGGATCATGCCCCACACAGCGATAGGCACCCGGCCCAATTTGCGCCCGCGCAGTGGCAGGAATGCAGCGATTGCCAAACCCGCGGAAAAAGCCAATCCTATGAGAGCCAAAACACTGGTTTCAGCGAGCAAACCGATCAGAACCAAACCCACCACAAAGATCGCAATCAAAGCTGCAAGCTCGCGATTGATCCGGCCCGCCTTGTCCTGCTTCCATCGCAAGAGCGGCCCTATCGCCATCACAAGGAACATCGGAACAGCGAACAACGCAGATGCCGGATTGAAGTAAGGCGGCCCTACGGAAACGCGCACATCAAACGCTTCTGTTAAAAGCGGGTACAGCGTGCCCAAAAGCACAATCGCAAGGATCGCTGTCAGCATCACATTGTTAAACACAAGCGCCCCTTCGCGGCTCGTGATCGCGAATGTCTTGCCTTCTGCAACAGCACTGGCGCGTGCAGCGAATATGCCCAATGCACCGCCAATATAGATCAGCAGCAGGATCAGGATGAACGTCCCGCGCTCTGGGTCAACCGCAAAAGCATGTACACTGGTAAGAATGCCAGAGCGGACGAGAAATGTGCCCAGCATCGACATGGAAAAAGCAAGCACACCGAGCATAATCGTCCAAGTGCGCAATGCATCACGCGCGGCCAGAACGCTTACCGAATGCAGCAATGCGGTGGCGGCGAGCCACGGCATCAGCGATGAGTTTTCAACCGGGTCCCAAAACCACCAGCCACCCCAGCCCAGCTCATAATAGGCCCAATAGCTGCCTGCTGTAATGCCCAGCGTTAAAAACACCCACGCACCCAAAACCCAAGGCCGCATCACGCGCGCAAATTCCGGAGTGACTTGCCGCGTGATAAGCGCGCCCATCGCAAGGCTGAACGCAACGGAAAGCCCAACGTATCCGACATAAAGGGTGGGAGGATGCAGCGCGAGACCAATGTCTTGCAAAAGCGGATTAAGACCAATCCCCTCAGCCGCCGGCACAGGCAGCCGCTCAAACGGATTGGATGAGCCAATCAGGAATGCATAAAAACCGAGCGCAACAAATCCTTGCACCGCCAATGCCGCCTGCATTGTGTGTTCGGGCAAGCGTCGCTCCAACCCTCCGAGCAAGCCTCCAGACAGCGCAAGCACAGCAACCCAAAGGAGCATGGAGCCTTCGTGATTGCCCCATGTGCCGGTGAGCTTATAAAGGAACGGCTTTTCCGAATGCGAATTTGTTGCAACCAATTTGACCGAGAGATCGGTCACGGCGAAGGCATAAAGAAGCGCGGTGAAAGCTAGCACAGCCAAAACCGCCTGCACAACGGCAGCAGGCCTTGCGTACAGGGCGAATGGCGAACCTTCCCCTACCCCTTTCTCTCGCATGCTCAATCCACCAGCAACCATCTGCAAAACAGAAAGCGCTGCGGCAAGCCATAGGGCAGCAAGGCCTATTTCAGGGATCATTGCGAAATGCGGCCCGTTCTAATCCAGCCCGACTGTGGTGTCGGACACGGCATCGGCAGCTTTGTGGCCCTCAAGCCCTTCAAGCTCGCGCGGGACATAGTTTTCATCATGTTTTGCCAATAGGTTGGTCGCGATAAATACCCCGTCCTTGGACAAAGAACCTTCAGCCACCACGCCTGATCCTTCGACGAAGAGATCGGGTAAAATGCCAGTGTAACGCACATCGACCAAGTCTGTGGTGTTGCCTGAGACTTTGAATTCGACCGTGATGCCATCGTCTAGCTGCGTGAGAGTATCAGGCGCGACCATACCGCCAAGCCTAACTGCACGGCCGATATCGGGCGGGTCTTCGACCATTTGCTCTGGCAGATAGAAGAAATTGGCCTGTTTCGGCAAAGCCCAAGCGGCAAGGAAACCCGCGCCAACAATCGCCAAAATCGCGATGACAACAAGGACCAATCGTTGATGCTTGGCTTTCATAGGGGCATTGGTATCGCTCATCGCCGTTTCACCTCATCGCGGCGTTTTTCAGCGCGTTTCATGGCCAGCCAGCTTAACACCACCAGCACAATAAGCGCGGATACACCAACGCCATATGCGCCAAGAATGTAAGGCCAATGATCCAAACTTTCGCGCATCACACACTTTCAGCAAGGGGTCGGGAGGGAATAACCGGCTGATCATCAAGCGCGCGGCGGCGCAATCGCGCCTCAATTTGTTGCTCGGCAATCAATGTCCGCATACGCATCAAAACCACAGCGCCGAACAGCAAGGAAAACCCAATCACAGCCACCAGCAGCGGGATAAGGTATTCCGCCGTCATCGCGCTTTTGCCAGCAGTGATGCTGGGCGGTTGGTGCAAGGAATTCCACCAGACTACACTGCGATTGATGATGGGAATATTGATCGCGCCCACCAATCCAAAAATGGCAGCAATTTTCTCAGAGCCACCTGATCTCGCGTTGGTCTGCGTTAGAGCGATATATCCAGCGTAAAGAAACAAAAGCACGAGCATGCTTGTCAGCCTGCCATCCCATTCCCACCAGGTGCCCCATGTGGGCCGCCCCCAAATGGACCCTGTAGCAAGGCAAATCGCGCAAAACACCATCCCTGGCATAGCAATCGCGCGCGCCGCAATGGCTGCCAAAGGGTGCTTCCAAATCAGCAGCATGGCGCTGGCAATGGCAATTCCAGCCCATCCCCCCATTCCCAGCCACGCGGATGGAACATGGATAAACACAATGCGCACGCTTTCACCCTGCAAAGCTTCGGCGGGTGCGAAAAAAAGACCCCACACAACAGCACCGCCAGCTAGCACGATACCGCTCCACAAAAGCAGAGGCATCAGCCATTGGGCCAGCGTTAAAAACCGCTTTGGATTTGCGTAAATATGCATCTTAAATCAGTAACGCACAGTCATAGTGTCTGTGCCCAAAAGCGCCAAGGGTTTGCGACGCGCATTTCTCGCAAAACCTCGTGCATCGATCACTTGGTTCAAGCGCGCCCGATGAGCGCCTGCGCCATTTTGTCTGCAACGACATCAGGAGACGTGTTCGAGGTATCACTTTCCTGCCAGATTTCTTCTAGCCGGCCGGGTATCTTTGCGATCCGATCTATAACATCATCAACGGTCGATGGAACGTCGTCGCGGCGCGCCAGATATTCCATCGCAACCGTAATAATCCCGCCAGCATTGATGACATAATCGGGCGCATACAGAATTCCGCGGTCAAACAGCTTTTGGCCATGCTCCGCGCGGGCAAGCTGATTGTTCGCACCGCCCGCCACAATCGGTGTTTGCAAGTCTGCGATGCTCTCATCATCAAGGATGGCGCCCAACGCATTTGGGCTAAACACATCGCATGGTGTCGTAAGAATAGAGTCAGCAGCGACAACTTCTGCGCCAATCTCGCGAGCCAAGCCTCGCGCGCTATCCTCGCGGATATCAGCCAAAGTCAATTTTGCGCCATCAGCTGCCAAAAGCCGGGCAACGCCAGCACCCACGCTTCCTGTGCCTTGAACCGCCACATGCACGCCCTCGACGGTTTCTTTACCAAGCTTATGCCTGACAGCAGCTTTGATCCCTTGATAAATCCCTTGCGCCGTAAATGGCCCAGGATCGCCTCCTGCGGCATGGTTTCCTTTTGGCGGGAGGCCTGAGACATGCTTTGTGCGCTGAGAAATTGCGACAATATCTGCCTCAGAAATGCCAACATCAGCGGCGGTCACATATCGCCCACCAAGCGCATCAACCGCATCGCCAAATGCGGCCAACATTTCGGGCGTTTTCGTGCGCGCTTCATCGGCGATGATGACC
>JBCAZT010000027.1:0-26837 GCA_038532855.1 Pseudomonadota bacterium | reverse complement strand
CCCCGTGGGAAATGCCTCAAGAGACAGGTGCGTTCGTCCAAGTGGATGTTCTTGAACGAGGGCAAAGTGACCATAGCCGCGTGTTTTCAGGCTGGCTGTTTAAGCGCTCACCCAGCCTCAATGTCGTCGAGCATCCGATCTATGACGTTTGGGTCAAAGACTGCGCAATGCGTTTCCCCGGTGATGAGGCCTGAACCAAACCACTGGCGCTGCGTTCCGTTACGAATTCCCCAAAAGACTGCCGCAGTGATAGGGCTGGCTCGCCGCGGGCGCTTACCAGAGCCTTGAGATACATGGCTTGCGGCATTTCCGTGGCGCCCATTGTTGCCAGGTGATCGGTCATAAACTGGCAATCGAGCAACCGAAATCCCGCATGACGCATTACTGCAACCAACCAACACAGCGCCACCTTGCTTGCATTGTCTGCGCGCGAAAACATACTCTCTCCGCAGAACACCCGGTCAAAGGACACACCATACAAACCACCTACAAGCCTTGGAGGGCCGATATCATCTTCTCCTCCACCTAAGTGATCATGCAGCCAGCATTCAATCGAATGCGCATGACCTGCGCGGTGCAACTGAGTGTAGCTCGCGATGATCCGATCGCTGATCCACGTTTCAGGATGATCTGGTCGCGGGGCGGCGCAGGCGCGAATGACCTCATCAAATGCTTTGTCCATCGTTACGACGAAACGATCCGCGCGCAGGACTTTGCGCAGGGATTTGGAGACATGCAGCCGCTCTAGCGGAATGATCGCACGGTCGCGCGGTTCCACCCAGAACACGTCTTGATCTTCGCGCGTATCGGCCATCGGGAAAATGCCGCTGCGATAGGCGAGCAACAGGGTTTCCACCGGAATAGGGCTGCGCAAGGGGGAGTGCATTTCGCTCGCCGTTTTAACAGCTCAAACCGCGTCGGCTAGTACCAGAATCTCAAACTCCTGTTGCCAGCTTGGCAAAGGCGCTATAGAGGGCGCTCCTTCTGCAGGGGCGTAGCTCAGCTGGTAGAGCGTCGGTCTCCAAAACCGAAGGTCCAGAGTTCGAGTCTCTGTGCCCCTGCCATTTCCTCCCAGCACACCAGCTTGTTCACAGAAGGCGATGCAAACCTGAACACGGGCTAACGCGTCCGCTCAGTTTCGAGCCAGATACGCCGTGCATAATGAGCGCTCAACCGAAGGTGGTTTTCGGCAAGGAGATAAACGCCATGACACAAGCAACCATACGTTCTTCGCGGCCCGACAAATGGATTATGCCTCGCCCCGCTGTTGATCCTTCACGGCGCTTTCACGCTTATGGCAAGATCCGCCCTATGTATGAGCCCAGCTGGTTTGAACGGCTTTTGGGCAAAGCGTAAGCGCGAACCCTCACGAACAATCAAAACCTTGGCCGCGCAGGCCCCTAGTGGACCTAGTATTCCTCAGGTTCTTCGGCGGTTTCGACGTGGTGATCTTCACCCGCATCTTTCTCCCCACGCGCCAGCTTAAACACCACGCCTGAAAGCAAGGCCAAGGCTAGCAAGTTTGGCAGCGCCATCGCAGCATTGGAGATATCGCCCAAACGCCAGACAAGCTGCGAAGGCTGTGTCGCGCCAACAAAGATCGCGACACACCAGATGACGCGCCAGATGATGTGGAGGATTTTCTCTCCGCCGCGCGTTGATCCGGGGACACGATCATAGATGAAGGTGATCGCGCGCTCACCATAATAGCTCCACGTGAGCAAAGTGGTGAAGACAAACAAGATCAACGCCACACTCACGACCAAAGTGCCAAGCGGAATGCCGGCAATCAGCGTTGGGAAGGCAGCGCTGTAGGCAGCGATTGTGGTGGCAACGCCGGCTGTTTCAACCGTCGACAAATCAGATTGCCACACATGGTCAACCGCTTGGCCTGCGCCTGTAAAATCGCCTTGCACGGTCAGGATTACCAGCGCCGTCATGGTGCAGATCACGATTGTATCGATAAATGTGCCCAGCATCGCCATGCGGCCTTGCTGTTCCGGGTCATTGGTTTGGGCAACAGCGTGCGCGATAGGGGTAGAGCCTTGGCCTGCCTCGTTTGAGAAAAGCCCGCGCGCAACGCCTGCTCTGATTGCAATAATGATTGCTGCGCCAACAAACCCTCCTTCAGCCGCCTGATTGTTGAAAGCGCCAGCAAAGATCAGCCCAAATGTTTCAGGCAGATCGCCGGCATTCAAGATCAAGGCAATGATCGCCAAGACCACATAGGCCCCCGCCATAAAAGGGATGACTTTTTCAGCCACGCTGCCGATGGATTTAATGCCGCCTATAATCACAGCAAAAACCGCCACAGCGACAACCAGTCCGCCAATCCAGCGTTCAATGCCAAACAGCTCATAAAGACCGGTTGCAACTTCATTCGATTGGATCGAGTTGCCTGTCACAAGGGCAGAGAACAGCGTTCCGATGCAGAAAATGATCGCTAGCCAGGTGTATTTTGGCCCCAATCCCATCATAATATAGCTCATCGGGCCGCCGCGTTTTGTGCCATCACTGGTCGTTTCGCGGTAGCGGATTGCAAGCGATCCTTCGGCAAAAGCCAAGGCCATGCCGATCAATGCGGTGATCCACATCCAGAACACAGCGCCAGGTCCACCCCATGCAATCGCAAACGCCACCCCTGCAAGGTTGCCGGTGCCCACTTGCCCTGAAAGCGCGGTTGAAAGCGCTGCAAAAGGTGAAATCTCCCCGTCGCCATCGCCCTTGCGTCCTGCAAACAAGCCTTTGATCGCTGAGCCAAATTTGACAATCGGATAAAATCGCAATCCAATCATCATCCAAAGACCAATGCCAAGCAGGATAATCGTCATGGGCGGGACAGGTATGCCTGCGATTTCGAGGATTTGTTCACCCCGCCATTCGCCGCCCCAGATAAAGTCCGATACGTTGACGACTTCATCGACGATTGTGGTCGATCCTGTTTGCGGTGCGGCCATGATGCGAAAGTGTCCCCTGAATCTAAATTGTATCTGCTGACCCGGGCGCGTTTATCCCGCGCGGTATCCCTCAAAGCGTGGTACGCTAATGCCAGCATTCGCGCTTGACTAGAGTTTTGCGCGTTCTTCTCTCTTGCTTTCCGGTAAAGCGCGCCATAATAGCAACGCCAATCCGAACATTGGTAATGTCACAGCCCCCAGCGATCTTGTCTCTGGCGGCGATGGGCCCTACCTAAAAGACTTTGGTGGAACCGGCTTTGCCCGCCCACTCAGACAGACAGATCAAAGGCTGCCAAAATCATGGCCGAGGAAAAGAAGACCAAGACGAGCATTCCGCAATTCGTCAACGAAGTGCGCTCTGAAACCCGCAAGGTCGTATGGCCGACGCGTGAAGAGACCGTGCGCACGGCAATTTTCGTCTTTATCCTGATGGTGATTTTGTCGCTGTTCTTCCTAGGCGTAGACAGCGGTTTCAACGCTATCGTCAATTTCCTGATGTCGCTGGCCTGATAGGCCCGCTCGCAAACGTAACTCAGACACTCAATTCAAGGACATTCCATGGCTCGCTGGTATATCATCCACGCTTATTCGGGCTTTGAAAACAAAGTCAAAGAAGCCATTCTTTCCGAAGCAGACCGGCTGGGCCTGTCAGAAGGCGTCGAAGAGGTTGAAGTACCGACCGAAACCGTGACCGAGGTAAAGCGCGGCAAGAAGGTTCAGGTCGAGCGCAAGTTTATGCCGGGCTATGTTCTTGCCAAATTGAACATGACCGATGATGTCTACCACCTCGTCAAAAACACGCCGAAGGTTACTGGGTTCTTGGGCTCAGGCAACAAGCCGCAACCGATCAGCGAAAAAGAAGCCGCGCGCTATTTCGGTGGTGTCGAAGAGGCGAAAGCGGCGCCCAAGCAGGATATCAGCGTCGATTACGAGATTGGCGATCAGATCAAGGTTTTGGATGGTCCGTTTGCGAGCTTTAACGGCGTGGTTGAAGAGCTTGATTTCGACAAAGCGAAAGTCAAAGTCAGCGTATCAATCTTTGGCCGGGCAACGCCGGTTGAGCTTGATTTTGAGCAGGTCGAGTTGGTTAAGTAACTTAGAAAATTGGAAACTTTAGCTGGCGGGATTTTTTTCTGATCCCTGTTTGGATTCGAGTGCCAATTTGCTAGTAAGCCGGGCCTATGAGGGGTCTGAAAAAGCCCAAATGTGAGGGACTTTGGTTCGCAATAAGGCGTGTTTTGCAAAGTGCGGTAGCGCTGTGCATCGCGTTATCCAGTGGTGCTGCCCAAGCGCAGCTTTGCGAAGGCATTCCTGGCTTAACTATCAATGGCGGATTTGAAGTTCCCGATCTTGGAACGACACCCCCAACGCCAGCACGCACATTCTCAAACGGACCGCCAGCTGCGCGCACCTATTTTGAAAGCGACGTGCCCGGATGGGAAACCACCGCGCCTGACAATGAAATTGAGATATGGGACACCGGGTTCAATTCAACGCCCAGCTATGAAGGGCTACAGCATGCCGAAGTGAATGCCAATTCGGTTGCAGCTCTGTTTCAGGACATCACAACGACGCCGGGCAGCGAGATTGTCTGGAGCTTTGCGCATAGGGGAAGAGGCGGCGTTGATACGATTCAGGTCGAAATGGGCGCGCCCGGAGGGACTTTGGTTGATCAAGGAGCCTTTTCAACTGGCAACACTGCTTGGGATGTAAAGACAGGAACGTATGTCGTTCCCGCTGGCCAAACCACCACCAGATTCCAATTTCGCGCAGTCACTTCGGGTTCGGTCGGTAATTTCATCGATGCGGTGATCATCTCCCCTTTGTGTGATTACGGCGATGCGCCCAGCCTGTACCCTGTCTTGCGGGCCGATGGCGGGGCAGCGCACCGTATTTCAACCGGAGCCTTCCTTGGTTCCAGTGTTGACGCCGAAACCGACGGTCAGCCTAATGCCAATGCGACCGGCGATGATTCGGATGGCAATGATGATGAAGATGGCGTTGCTTTTGGTTTAGGAGGCAGCGCCGAGCTTATCCGTCGCGCTCGCAACGCGCTGGAAATCACCGCCAGTTCGGCTGGCTACGTGAATGTCTGGGTCGATTATGACCAGAACGGCACATGGTCTGCTGCTGAACAGATATTTACTGACGAACCGGTGTCTGCCGGTACGCAGTCGCTCGAATTTACAGTGCCCAACAGCGCAAATTTGGGCACGACATATGCGCGCGTGCGCTACTCCACAGACAACACTGGAGGATCGATGGGCCCGGGCGGTGACTGGCCCAATGGCGAGGCGGAAGACACGCAATTGGTTGTGATCGGTCAGGCTGTTTTGGCCATTGCCAAATCATCGCAAAGCTTTGTCGATACAGGCGTTGGCGATGGAAGCGATTTCAAATCTCCGCAAAACGATGTTCTCTACTCCATCACGGTGAGCAATATTGGCGAGGGGCCTGTTGATACAAACAGCGTTCTTGTGATTGATGCTTTCCCAGCCGAACTTGAATTTTTCAACGGTGATGCAAACGGAACGGGCGCTGGTTCAGGCCGCGTGATCTTTACCGATAATGGCACCGGTTTGAGCTTTAACCCAGTTAATGACGTCGCCTTTTCGAACAGCGCCATTGCGCCCACCAGCTTTGCTGCCTGCAATTACAACCCCGCCTCCGGTTATATCGGCGATGTCACGTATATTTGCTTCAATCCTAAAGGCGTGATGCAAGACGGACCGCCCGACACCAGCTTTCAATTGCAATTTAAAGCGCGGATCAAATAGGCTGGGTTTTCGCTTTTATAAGGACGCTGCAATCAAAACCCGCCCCGGCATCTGCAAACGCAAAAAGCGCTTTTCGAGCCGCGAGGACGCAGAACGTGTGGCCGCCAATGCGTCGATCACTTTGAGAGCCTATCGCTGCGAGCTGTGCCGCGACTTTCATCTCACCAGCCGGACCTAGGGGATGAAGACCCCGTCAGGTCTGCTTCCCAAATAGGCCATGGCTTGACGCCCTCCCTTTCGAAACGCATCTTCGCCCAAAACAGAATGGGGAGGGGAAGGGCCAAATGAATGCGATTGATCAGTCGATGCAAGACGCAGTTGCGCCCTATCTTGGCGGACGCTCAATGGCAGAGACTTTCGAGCAGTTTGACCGCGAAGGCTATGTAATTTTTGAACGCGTCCTTGATGACGCGGCGCTTGATCGTCAGATCACAGCGTTAGAGACTTGGCTTTCCAAAGATCAACGCGGGCGGAACAATTTTGAAGGGGCCGTATCCAACCGCATTTATGCTATGCTGGCCAAAGATCCCGTGTTCGCTGATCTTGTCTCGCATCCTTTGCAATTGGCGTTTGGCGAAAGGGAGCTTGGCCGCTCTTTCCTGCTCTATGCATGCCTTGCCATTAACCTGCTGCCCGGAGAAACCGCGCAGCCTTGGCATTACGATGACAGCCATTGCGGCCTTGCCCGTCCGCGCGCGCCTTTGAGCCTTTCGACGTTCTGGTCTCTGACCGACACGACAGACAAAAACGGCGCGACCGAGATTATTCCTGGCAGTCACCTATGGGGTGATGAACGTCCCGAAGGGGCTTCTGGTCCGGAGGACTTCCTGACGGGTAAAGTGGATGATGATCTACCTGACGGCGCGCATCCCGACATGATCAAAGCAACCATGCCAGCTGGATCGCTGATGCTTGCCAAGGGAACATTGTGGCACCGGGGCGGCGCGAATGGTTCGGATGCCAACCGCCTGATTGTGACTCCTCAATTCTGCATGGGCTGGTGCCGGCCTTTGGAGCAGCAATTGCTTGCTGTGCCGCCAGAAAAAGCCGCTGCGCTGCCGCTGCGTGTGCAGGAAATGCTGGGCTATTCGATCCACGAGCCGTTTATGGGTTATGTCGATGGAATGCATCCCAAGCGGGTGCTGGCCGAGGTCTAAGCCGCTCTATTTGATCCGAGCGCGAAGCAAGATTTCGAAAGTCTTGGTGTCGTCATACCCCTCGGGAACCGCGCCTGAAGGATTGATCCGTACACGCAGGACGTTGGGATCATAATCGCCATTAGGTGTGTACGTGAAATCGGTACCGCTTGCGAATTCGGAAAAAGTGATTTGCGCTGCTGAACAGCAAGACAGCCCGGTAGCAGCGGCGCCTGTGCCATCTAAAAATTCAATCGGTTGAGGCACTGTCCCGCTAAACGCGCCGGTCCAAAGCTCCACTTCGGCTGGCAGTGTGTCGGTGATGATAACTGAATTGGTGTCAATCGCCGCGCCGGGATTGGCAAAGCCGATTGTGTAGGTTTGGTCAGCCCCGGGAATGCGGAACCGGTCATCACCGGTGGTCGCGGTCGATGCGCTGATCTTGGACACTTGCACAGGCGCATCGGGCGCTCTGCAAAAAGGTGTCGAGGCAAGGCTTGGGGCAGAGGCATTGGGTTGGCCGATTGCGCCTTGCGTCGCGCCATTGGGAATAAATTCGGTCAATGCCGCAGATGTTGTGATGCCGTTTACGCCGCCCCTTGCGAAGGAGACGCTGGTGCCGCCTGTCGTCGCGATTACGCCGCCACCACCGCCGCCGCCCGGGCCTTCGCTTTCATTGTTGGTAATCAGCTGATCACCACCATCGCCGCCGTCGGCAAAGACTTGCGCGCCGATGCTGCCACCTGATTGCAGAACAATAGTGCCGCCACCGCCGCCGCCGCCGGGCGCGTCATTGTGATTAGGGCTGGTGTCTTCGCCATCGCTGCCATCAGAGCGGATCGTGCCGCCGCCAACAATATTGCCTGCTGAAATGAAGATCAGCCCGCCGCCATCGCCGCCTTCGCCTGCGGCGCTGTTATTGCCATCACCTGCGCCGCCACCGCCGCCAAAAAACAACCGGCCCGATGGGTCATAATCCATAGGCCGCCCGCCTATTCCGCCAAGCTCGCGCCGGAAATCGTTGCGCCAGCGCGAATCGCCCGGGGGCACCACAAGCGCGTTCTGGTTCTGGAATGAGAATGTGTAGCCGCCGCGTCCGCCGCCAGAATTGCTGGTCGATGCGGTCAAAGTGCCATCGATATTCCAAGCTTGGATCCAATTGGCGTTCGATGTGTCGGGCACGCCTTGTCCTTCCCAGACATTGCCGTTGTTGCCATTGGCACCGCCGCCGCCGCCTGAGTTGTGACCATTACCGCCGCCCCCGCCATTGGCTGGCGCACCGCGGCCGTAGAAATTGCCGCCGGGAAGTTCGGTGCGATAGCCGGCAATCCCTTCGCCTTTTTCAGCGCCATCGCGCGGCGCATTAGAGCGATATCCGAAAAAACTTGAGCCAGAAGGTGTGGTTTGATTGTCAATCCCGCCGCCGCGAAATCCGCGCGCTGACGCATCGATTGTACCTGATACCGTTAGCGTTTCGGACACATCCATCACGACCACGCCGCCTGTCGTCCCATCCCAGACGCGCGGCACAATGCTGCCATTGACAGTCAGATTGCGATATTGCGGCACGCGAATGATCTGTGCTTTGCCCGATACGGTGTAGGTGTATTCCAATCCCAAACACGCCCCGCCAAAGTCATGCAGAATGATCGTATTGCCCGAGACAGATTTAACGGTGTGGAATTCATAACGGCCAGCAGAGCCGATTGACGTAACAGAGCCATAGGCAGCACTATCCGAGGCGTTAATGGTCGCGCCTTGTGCTTGGTAAAGCATGATCAAATCGCCCGCCTCGAGCGATGGCAAATTCGCAGCGAGAGATGTCACGGTAACAGAGGATGTCCCCGCTGATGCATTGCTGGCAAGGCTCGCATATTCGTTCACCACAAGCGTGCCATTGATTGTCACATCGCCATCCTTGCCCGGCGTAGCGGCCTCGGAGGGGCTGGCTGCTAGAAAAGCGCAGAGTGTCGCCAACGCAGCGCACAACCAGACGATCGCCAAACGGCGTCGCGTTGATTGTTGCGACATGACTGACATCAAAAACCTGGTCCTTAACCCGTTATCACGCGCGTCATACGCGAAATAAGGTAAACGCCCGGTAAGGATGAAACCGGAAACTGGCCAGAAACTAGGGAATTTGCGTTAATTGTCGTTTCTAATTGGGAGTTGGTGCGGTTGATGACTGATCACACAGGCCAAAAAGGATCCCCGCCAAGAGCCTGAAAAAACAATAAGGCTGAAATGCTGAGTTGAGCTGCTGCGACGGCGCAAACCACAATCGGCGCATTCCACCCATATCGATCGGCCAGCCACCCAGCGAACGGTACAGTTTGCATCAAATGCAGGCTGACAAAATGCGCGGGGCGCAGATCTCCATATTCTCTGGACCAGCCAAAGAACGGCACAGTTTCGCCGCCCCCGGTTAGCGGCGAGCCAACATACCGGCCATAGGTAGACATGGTGAAACCAAAGTAATTCGTCGTCGCAAAGCTTAGCCCGAGCCCAACTATCGCACCCAGCCAAAGCCCGCGCCGCGTGCGATCTCCTTTGCGCCAAATCTGAATGGCTAGGGCTAGCGCAATCGTCATTAGGAAAAACGCTCCCAAACCCATCAATCCATACATTATCTGCTCAAACACCGTGTCTTCATTAAAGTGTGAGCGTTCAGCTTGCCCAGCCTGAACAGACACCCAGACATATTCAAACACGACCCCAATCGCCGCGAGATAGGAAAACAGGATCAGCACCCATCCATTACGCACTTCGCGCGGCACAAATTGCATCAACACCGCTATCGTCAGGAAATGCAGGCTCAAGGCAATGTGAAATTTCTGCGGTTTGGTCCAGACATTGGCGCTGTCGAGGATGCGCGGGTCCATCACCCATGCGGGAATGAAAACGACAAAGCTTGCGGCAAGGAATATCGCCAAGGCAAAATGCAGCTGGATGACGTGATCGCCTGAAAAGGGTTTTGAGCCATCAGGCATGGCCGGCGATAGGACCTTCATGCTGGCATTTCCTTCGCAGTTTGCGGCGCAACAAAAGACACACCGAAATAGCCGGCGCGCATCATTAGAAAGATTGCAAGACCCACTGGCCCAAACATGAATGTCGCAACCAAGATAGGGGCTTGAAGCAATCGGTTGATGCCCAGCTTGTCTGCTTCAATTGCTATCCAGCCGCCGATAAACAGATCAAAAGCGAGGTAATGCACCCACCCGGCAAGCAGCATTTCACGTTTGCCCAATAAAGCGGCCACCTCATCAAGAGACCCATATCCGCCCCCTTCGATGGTGAAGAAGTGCGTCATGGCAAGTCCCGCATAGAGCAACGACAGACCAAACGGGATTGCGTAGCGAGGAATGGCGGTGAGAAGCGGCCAGCGGCGCGGCAGCAAAATCAAGATCAGCCAGCCGACCATTGCCGCTTGCCCGGCATAACCAAAATTTGATCGGGTGTTGGCAAACCCAATTCCTTATCCAATCTGTGTTGCCAAGCGAGCCTAAGGCATGGATCAAGAGGTGTCTAGTGCATGTAATACACCTGCCAGAACCGATTGCCTGAAAACGCATTCGTCCTTGCACCAAGCGGCAAAACCGCTATGAGCGCCCCCTCCTGCCAGTGCGGTGGGAAACCGTGCGGGAGGCAATCCATCTGGAAAGCCGTCAAACCGCTTAACATGACCTTGTAGCCAATGGCGGCAGGGAACAGTGCGAAAGGAGGCCCATCGTGGCCAAGAAAATCGAAGGCTATATCAAGCTGCAAGTGCCCGCAGGCACTGCCAATCCTTCACCGCCAATCGGCCCGGCTTTGGGTCAGCGCGGTGTGAACATCATGGAATTCTGTAAGGCGTTTAACGCTGCCACGCAGGACCTTGAAAAGAACGCCCCGATCCCGACGACGATCACCGTCTATGCGGACCGTTCATTCACATTCACATTCAAAAGCCCACCAGCGAGCTATATGATCAAGAAAGCAGCCAAGCTGAAATCTGGTTCGTCAGAGCCGGGCAAAGTGTCTGCTGGATCGATCAAGCAGAGCCAAGTGAAAGAAATCGCTGAGGCGAAAATGAAAGACCTCAACGCGAATGATGTCGATGCGGCCATGAAAATCATCGAAGGGTCATGCCGTTCGATGGGCCTCGAAGTGGTGGAGGGCTGAACCAATGGCTAAACTGACGAAAAAGCAAAAAGCACTCGCAGCTCTCGATGCTGATAAACTCTACACCATCGATGAAGCCATCGCGACTTTGCGCGAGCACAAGGCGAAGTTTGACGAAACCGTTGAGCTTTCTATGAATCTGGGCGTTGATCCGCGTCACGCTGACCAAATGGTCCGCGGCATGATTTCGCTGCCATCAGGCACGGGTAAAGACGTGAAAGTCGCTGTGTTTGCCAAAGGCGATAACGCCGACAAAGCAACCGCTGCTGGCGCTGACAAGGTTGGCGCAGAAGACCTGATGGAAGACATGCAGGCCGGTAACCTTGATTATGACCGTGTGATCGCAACCCCTGATATGATGGGCGTCGTAGGCCGCTTGGGTAAAGTGCTTGGCCCCAAAGGCCTGATGCCGAACCCAAAGCTCGGCACTGTCACGCCGAATGTGGAGCAAGCCGTTAAAGACGCCAAAGGCGGGCAGGTTGAATTTCGCGTTGAGAAAATGGGTATTGTCCATTCTGGCATCGGCAAATTGTCGTTCTCCGACGACGCGCTGAAAGCCAACTTCGAAGCGCTGACACAAGCCATTGTGAAAGCCAAGCCATCAGGCGCGAAGGGTAAGTACGTGAAGAAAATCTCGCTTACATCGACGATGGGCCCTGGCCTCAAGATCGACATGGCTGAGGTTGAAGGCGCGTAAGCCTCCATAAGGCTGTCGAACGAACAAAAAAGGGGCTGGAAGCGGATGCGCTTTCAGCCCCTTTGTTTTGCGCCATTCGCGCTCTTCGATTATTCAGGTCTGGCTAATTCGCCCCGGCGCAAATTTGTATTAGGGTAATCAGGGGCAGGTATTATGCGCGCTTTCACAGCACTTTTGGTTTATCTGGCGGCATGGCTTGGGATTTGCGTTCCAGCTTTTGCACAAACCGCATCGCAAGGGCCGATCACTATGGCTGAGCTTGAAGCAAAAGCGCGCGATGCATGCGGAGGGGCAATCGAAATGGAAGCAGGCGCCATTCGCCGGGCTGATATGGATGGCGATGGCAAAAGTGATGTGCTGTTCGAATGGCGCTATGTCACGTGCGATACGTCAAGCGCTTTGATGCAACGCGGCGCTGGTTATTGCGGAATGCACAATTGCGGCATCGATATTTACCTGTCCTCGACATATCGCCCCGGCAGCTGGCCAAAGACGGTCATGAACCACACCGAAATTCCAGCGAGCATTGTCGGCAATAGACTGCGTACAGCAACACAGGGCGGGTCTTGCAAATTTGCGCAAGTGTGCCGTTGGGAATGGAGCTGGGATGGCAATGAGCTTGTAAGCAGACCGTTAAGCGATGCTGCTCAGGTTGCACCTGCTTCGGTATCCACCTCCCTGCCGATTACAGTGGCCAATCTGGCAGGCGACTGGGTCGACGGGCCTGATGGCTGCTCAACCGATACTGGCATGGCTCTTAAGCCCAATGGCGATTTCGCCTCCTATGAGCAAAACGGCGATTGGCGCCTTTTGGGCAAGCGGATCGCGATTGTTGTAAGAGAAACCTATGTGATGGGCGATGGAGGCAGCACCCAGACTGTCGCCAATCCCAAAGCAAAGCTCCTTACAGTAGAGACTCTCACCAAGGATCAATTGTCGCTTATCGATAGCGAGGGCAATCGCACAAATTTTCGCCGTTGCAGCTGATCGTAAGACTGACTTCCTGCGATGATCTGAGTAACCTTTCCGGATTTTCCGACGAACCGCTGGTGATCGCCGACACAATGTATGTGTGGGGCAAGTGTAGGTATTTTCAATCACTTGAAGTGGAACCGGAAACTCTCATGTCTGTTATTGTTATACCCCGCCGCACTGCCCCTCTCAGTGCGTTCTCAACAGATGGAGATATGATGATCAATCCGAAGTGGTTGGTGTTTGGCGTATTGCTGAGCGCATTTGTTCTTCTTGCCAATTATGACCTGCAATTGGGCCTCGCTGCTGGCTCAATTCTGGGAATTGTCCTCGCGATCTATGCTTGGGTGCAATACCGGTTGTGGCTTGCCGATCATGAACCGGGCGACACAAGGCGCGCGATGATAAATCGCATGCGCAAGCTCACCGAAAATCGCCGCCGCGCTCGCAATAAGGAACTATCGGGGGAGAGTTAGGCCCTGTTGACAAACTCTCTCGGGATCACGGTTTGAAGCAAAATTCGCATCTCACAAGGCGCGAACACGCAGGAAGTGCAGCGCACTTTCAAGTGATTGCAACGCGGTGAGAGCGAATTTTGGTCAAATCCCTCCGGGACGACACAAGAAATGACCAGCTAAGCGTCGCCCGTCCTTGCATATGCATAGGCATGTCCTTCGTCCTCACTCCTCTATCTGACCATTTCTTGTGTCGCCGTGACCCGAGGGAGTTTGTCAACAGGGCCTAAATCCCGCCGGGCGTGAAATCGTACCCGCTTGTCGCAAGTCCATCGGCTAGGCTGTCAACCGCGCTTTGAACGGTCTCTTGGCTGGTCGAGCGGATAACGAAATTCGCGCCCACTTTGCCTTCGCGAAAGAAGGGATAGGATCCGATCTGGCAGCCTTCATGTGCTTCTTCGACTTCGCGAAGCAATGATGCGATTTCGCTTTCCGCGACCCAGCTGCCAATCGTTTCGCTGATTAAAGGCGCACCGCCTTCCAGTTTGCCTGTCAGCGCATCCAGCATCCCTGCTGCGATATGGGGCACACCGGCCATCAAAATAACATTGTCGCGCCTGATACCTGGCGCGCCTGACATGCGATTGGGGATCAATTCAGCCCCATCAGGCACACGCGCCATGCGCAATCGCCCTTCGTTCACGTCCCCTTTATCGGCGTAGTATTTTTCAAGGATTGCGCGAGCTTCGGGGTGTATTATCACCTCAACGCCCAAAGCCTTTGCCACCGCATCGACCGTGATATCGTCATGCGTCGGGCCAATTCCGCCTGTCGTAAACAGGTAATCATTGTCTTTGCGAAGAGCATTTACCGCTTCAACAATCCGGTCTTCATCGTCAGAGACCACGCGAACTTCGGCAAGGCGGATGCCTTGCACTTGAAGCCAGCTTGCAACCTGGCTGATGTTCTTGTCCTGCGTCCGACCAGATAGAATTTCATCGCCAATAATGACGAGGCCAGCGGTCCAGATTTTTTCAGAAGCGGTCATGGACCAACCAACTAGGCAAGTCGGTCTAACCTCTCAAGCGAAAGTATCTTATTCTGCTGCTTCTAAATGCTCTTCATCCAATTGGTCCGAGCCTTGCGCCCGGGCAAAGCGAAGCAACCCGTCATCCACCGGATCATCGCGCATCTGTTTGCGATCTTGGACATATTCCTGATTGAGCCGCCAAGGATAGTCCACCGAATTGCGCGGCATGATATGCTTGGAGCGCTGAATATAACCGCTGGAGAAATCGAACACGTCGTCTTCTTCAATCGCGGCTTCTGCTTGCGGGGTGAGGACGGGTGTTGCAACATTCGTCCCCGTAGCGCGCATATGGTTGAGCACGCGGCAGATGTAATCTGAATTGATATCAGCACGCAGTGTCCAGCTGGCGTTGAGGTATCCGAACACCACCGCCAAATTGGGCAGGTTCGAGAACATGCAGCCTTTGTAATAAAAACGCTCAGCGAAATCGACCGGAACGCCGTTATGGCTAATTGCAATTTTGCCCGCGACAGCGAGTTTAAGCCCAGTGGCTGTGACGATAATGTCAGCTTCTAACAATTCGCCTGATTTCAACCGGATGCCTTTGGCCTCGAAAGCTTCGATCTGACCTGTAATGATCGAAGCCGTGCCCGCTTTCATCGCGGTAAACAGATCCTCATCCGGGACCAGACAGACGCGCTGCTCCCACGGATTGTAGGGCGGGGCGAAGGTGTCAGCGTCAAACTTATCGCCCAAGGATTCTTCGATAAGGTTGGTCAGCCGGGCTTTGACTTTATCAGGCCGGTTGCGCGCAAGCTTGAATGAAAAGTCCTGCATCCGGATATTTTTGAACCGGGTGATTTTGTAAGCGAGGCTGTCTGGCAGCACTTTTCGCAGGAAGTTCGCGATCCTGTCTTTTGCAGGACGCGCCCACATCCATGTTGGCGTGCGCTGAAGCATCGTCACATGCGCCGCTTTGTCAGCCATTGACGGGACTATGGTCACAGCGGTCGCGCCAGATCCAATCACGACAATTTTCTTGCCTGCATAATCGAGATCATCCGGCCAAAATTGCGGATGCAGCACTTCGCCTTCACACGCGCCGAGTTCAAACCCGGCATCATGCGGCTCGTCATAATCGTAATAACCAGATCCCAGATAGAGGAAGTTCGCTGTTGTCTGGCGGCGAAAGCCATCTTGGCTTTCCAGCTCGACATGCCACAGTGCATCGGCTTCGCGGAAATCGGCCGAAATGACTTTCTGGCCAAACTGGATATGCCGGCGAATATCGCGTTCATCGACAATTTTGTTGAGGTAATCGAGGATGGCCGACGCATCGGCGATGGTCTTTTCATGCCGCCACGGCTCAAAATCAAAGCCCAATGTGTGCATATCGCTGTCGGAACGAATGCCCGGATACCGGAATAAATCCCAGGTCCCGCCTAAGTTTTCGCGCATTTCGACAATGGCATAGGAATGGCGGGGCGCCTTGTTGTTCATATGCGCGGCCATGCCAATGCCAGAAATACCGGCACCAACGATGAGCACATCGAAATCGGGCGTTTTGCCATCGGGATTGCTTGCCAGCATCAGGTCCTCTCTTCCCAAGCGCTTGCTTGTTGACGGTGATGTAAACACACACGGATCAGAAAAGCGAGTCTTGATAGCATTTTGAAACTGACTTTTGCCGGGCCAGCCGCTAGACGCCTCGCCATGAAAACCCTTTCCCGTCTGATTTTCTCCGCGTCCTTTATTGCGCTTGCATCCCCGCTTGCAGCGCAACAGTCTTCTACCGATGAAGTGGTTGAGGAAGATGAAAGCGAGATCGTGGTCCTGGGTGAAGGCTTGGAACAGCCGCTTTCGACTTTGGCTTATGCCGCGACAACTCTTGATCGGGAAACCATCACCTCGTCTGGGTCAGGCCGGATCGAAGATGTTTTGGAGAACATTGCAGGCTTCCAGCAATTCCGGCGGTCAGACAGCCGATCTGCCAATCCTTCAGCGCAAGGCGTTACTTTGAGAGCGCTTGGCGGAAACGCCACCAGCCGCGCTTTGGTTTTGCTTGATGGGGTTCCAATCGCCGATCCCTTCTTTGGCTTTATCCCTTTGAGCGCGATTGACCCGAATAGCTTATCGCAAATCAGAGTGACACGCGGTGGAGGATCTGGTCCTTTTGGAGCGGGGGCGTTGGCAGGCACGATTGAGCTGGAAAGCGCGGGCCTTAATGCGTTGGGACCGGTGGCGGGCAGTCTGCTTATCAATGACCGCGCAGAAACCGAGGCCAGCGCCAGCATCGCCAGCAATCTGGGAAGCGGATTTGGCGTTATCAGTGGTCGTTGGGACCGCGGACAGGGGTTTTTCACAACGCCGCAGGATCAGCGCGTTCCGGCAAGCGCGCGCGCCGCTTTCGACAATTGGCAAGTCGGATTGCGAGCGGTCGCTCCGCTGGGTGACACCACAGAATTGCAGGCCCGAATTACTGCGTTTGATGACAATCGGACATTGCGTTTTGATGGGGCAAATTCATCGCATCAGGGACAAGACGCAAGTCTTAGACTGATTGGCCGAGGCGAGTGGGAATTTGATGCGCTCGCTTATGTGCAGGCTCGCAATTTTTCCAATGTCGTCATCAGCTCCACCTTTTTCACGCAGGTCCTCGATCAACGCAACACGCCTTCAACAGGGCTCGGCGGCAAACTGGAAGTGCGCCCGCCTATTGATGAAGCCCACACGGTGCGGATCGGCGTTGATTATCGCAGGGCCGATGGGGAATTGCAGGAAGAGGCCTTCAGCGCATTCACAGGGGCTTTAAGAGAAAGCCGCCGTGCGGGTGGGACCAACAGCAATTTGGGCTTTTTTATTGAGGATGATTGGCAAATCGGTCCTTTAATTGTGACCGGCGGCCTTCGTGCAGACCACACTCAGATCGAAGATGGGTTTTTCAGAGCCGTCGATGCATCGGGCGCATTGGTGAGCGAGACTATTGCTTCTGATCGATCTGATTGGGCGCTAAGCTGGCGCGCTGGCGCAGTGTTTTACGCATCACGCAATTTTGAAGTGCGCGGATCCGCCTATACCGGTTTGCGGCTGCCAACCTTGAATGAACTGTATCGGCCCTTCGTCGTTTTTCCTGTCGTGACGCAGGCCAATGCAGAACTTGAAAATGAGCGGCTCGAAGGGTTTGAAATCGGCTTTGATTGGCGGGCTAGCAGAGATGTGCAATTTTCGCTGACCGCGTTTGACAACCGGGTTGAAAACGCCATCGCGAATGTCACGCTTGAACCCAATTTGCGCCAGCGCCAAAATCTGCCAGCTATCGAAGCGCAAGGGATTGAGGCTGGGCTTGCTGCTGATTTTGGAGCGGTCCGATTGGACGCCTCACTCGCTTACACCGATGCTGTGATTGCAGGGGAGGGGGCGTCAGTTGGGCTTGATGGCAATCGCCCCCCGCAAACGCCTGAATTCGCGGCATCTGCGACGCTCGCTTGGCAGCCAGCAGAGGGCTGGCGATTGGCTGGCACATTGCGTCATGTGTCCGCGCGGTTTGAAGACGATCAGGAAACCGATGTGCTTGCGCCAGCGACCACTGTCGATGTGTTTGCCCAAGTCCCCATTGCTGGAGATTTCAGCCTGGTGGCGCGTGGTGAAAACATTTTGGATGAGAATGTCATCACCCGCAACGCCGGAGGCGCGATTGATTTGGGGGCACCGCGCACTTTCTGGCTAGGCGTCAGATTGGGATATTGAGTAAGCCAGCGAAGCTGCATTAAAATTTTCCATAAATGCTGCGCCGCGACATAATGCTGGGCTGCAGCACGAAATGTTGCATTTTTGCTACTCCACAGCAAAAGCGCCCTATTAGACTTGTTAGGTGAAAAACCGCTGATAGTCTCTCTTCTTCAAGACACAGACCAAAAAGGTCGGTCGCGATGGGGAGAGAACAATGACACGCAAGCTTGCAGCTTACGCTGCTGGCCTCATGGCCTGCACTACATATACAGCACCAGCATTTGCACAGGACGCAGACGGGCTAGAAGCACCGGATGAAAACGATAGCGTCATCATCGTGACGGCAACGCGCCGTGCGCAAGATATTCAAGACGTTCCAATTGCTGTAACCGCTGTGGGGCAAGAGCAGCTCGACAAGCAGGGCGTGGTCAACGTCCAGAACATCACGCAGGTTTCACCCAGTTTCTCAACTTCAAACGCGCAGATCGCGTCAGGATCTGTGGTGCTGCGTATTCGAGGTGTTGGGACGACATCAAACAATATTGGTTTTGAAAGCGCAGTTGGCATCTTCGTCGATGGCGCGTACCAATCGCGTCCTGGTGTCGCGCTGAGTGAATTTGTCGATATCGAACGTGTTGAGGTTCTGCGTGGTCCGCAGGGCACTTTGTTTGGTCGCAACACGTCAGCCGGTGCGCTTAACATCACCACCAACCGTCCTGACGTGACGGAATTTGGCGGCTTCGCAAACGCCACTTACGGCAACTTTGATCTCATCAACGTTCAAGGCGCGATCAATGCGCCGATTGTCGAAGACACTTTGGCAGTGCGTTTGACAGGTGCCTATCGCCAGCGCGATGGCTTTGTGGATGTGGTTGATGCCAGCGGCACTCAGATCGGTGAATCGAACACCATCGACCAATTCTTAATCCGTGGTCAGTTGGGCTATGAAAGCGATGGCGGCGCGTCAGCGCGTTTGATCTTTGATTATTCCGAAAGCGAAAACCAATGCTGCGCATCGGTTGAAATGCTTTCTGCGCCCGCATTAGAAGCCACATTGGAGGCTTTGGGTGCACCGACACGGGGCGGCATGGCTTCCCCGACAGTGGCTACATCGCCATTTGACCAGTCAACTGGGCAAGATGTGATGGATAACCGTGTTGCAACCGCCAGCCGCCTTCCGCTCGCCAATGCAGAGCAATGGGGCATTACGGGGGAAATTCAGGTCCCGTTGGGCGACACAGCCGATGTGATTTTTATCGGATCATACCGTGACTTCTCATCAAGCGAGAATTACGATTCTGACTTCTCCGGCCTCGATGTCTTTGATGTTGAACGGCTTGATACTGATATTGAAACCTTCACCGCCGAACTGCGGGTTCAAGGGGAGGCCATGGATGGCGCTCTCGATTGGCTGGTTGGCGCCTATTATTCCGATGAACAAATCGGTTCCTCGACCGATTTCTCACTTGGCGCAGACTACGATCTTTTGGTTGGCGGCCTGTTTGGCGGATTGCTGGGACCAGCGCCGCTCGGGTTTCTGAATGATCTGATTGATGATGGCATTCCCAACGGCACAGGGGTAAGCCCCGTCGGCACAACAGCCACCAACAATTATTCGCAAAGTAGCGAGAGCTTTTCAGTCTTCACGCACAACACGCTGAAACTGACAGATGGCCTTAGTGCAACGATCGGTTTGCGGTATTCAGATGAGAGCAAGACGGGTGGGTTCCAGCAATCTGCAGTGAACAATCCGGCTTGCCTCTCGCTTCTGGGTGGAACAGGCACGATTGCAGCGACCGTTGGCGCTGGGCTGGTTGGTAACGTTCTGGGAACGGGCTGTTTCGCCTTCACCGCCCCAGCTATTGGCAGCGATGCGATTCCCTTCCCGCTGCCACGTCCGTTTGAAGTGCCGTTCAGCGATGAAGAGCTGATTTACACCGGTAAGCTGACATATGAATTTGAAGCGCCAATCACGGCCTATGTCAGCTTTACGCACGGCTATAAGTCGGGCGGTATCAATCTTGATATCACTGCTAATTCAGGCGGTGCTGATCCTACCTTCTTGTCTGAAGAGGTAGATGCGTATGAGTTTGGTCTGAAAGGCCAGTTCCTTGATGATGCGGTGACCGCAAACCTTGCTGTCTTCCATGAAGAGTTCAGCAACTTCCAAGTTCTCGAATTTACCGGCGCACAATTCACCACGTTCAACGTGGCACGCGCTTTGTCGACGGGTGTGGAACTTGAAACGGTCATCCGCCCAACCGATGGGCTTACGGTCAATGCAGGTCTTACATACACCAATGCGCGTTATCCTGATGATTGCAATGGTGATGATATGACGATCAACGTTACCTCGCTTTGCGGTAACACGCTCACCAATGCGCCTGACATTGTTGGGATCATGGGCTTTAATTACGAGCAAGATCTGGGCGACAGCATGCGCTGGTTTATGGCCGGTCAGGCCCGGATGGAAAGCGATCGTCGCACATCAACACAGGCCGTTGTTCTTGCAACGCAAGCGCCGCTGCCATTCGATGTCCAAGACGGAAACACGAAAATCAATCTGCGCGCCGGTATCGGCTCGATTGATGAAACTTGGACTTTGGAAGTGTGGGGTAACAACATCACTGATGTTGTAACCCGCGGTGTGACCTTCAACACTGTCCTGCGCAGCACGTCGCGCTCTGCGTTTCTTCAAGAGCCTGCGACATATGGTGTGACGGTCCGCACTCAGTTCTAGGGACTATATCCAAAGGCCTTTTGGGAGAGGGGCCTAAAGAAAAGGCGGCTTGCTCGATTGAGCAGGCCGCCTTTTTGGTATCATGCTGCGAATTATCGAAGGCTATATCGAACGCGCGATCAGCATTTTCATGATCTCATTTGATCCGCCATATATTCGGGCGATCCGCGTATCGCGATACATGCGGGCGATCGGATAATCATTGATATAGCCAGCGCCGCCATGGAATTGCAGGCACTTGTCCACGACTTCGCTTTGCAGCTCTGTCACCCAATATTTCGCCATGCTCGCGGTGGAAACATCCAGCTCGCCTTCAAGCAATTTGGCGATGCAATCATTCACAAAAACACGGGCCGCAGTCCCGCGCGCTTTCAGATCGGCAAGCGTGAATTGGGTGTTCTGAAAATCCCAGATGGTTTTGCCAAACGCCTTGCGGTTCTTGACATAATCAACGGTCACTTCGAGCGCTTTTTCAATCCCGATCATCGCTTGCATCGCGATGACGAGGCGTTCCTGCGGGAGCTCACCCATAAGCTGATAAAAGCCGCGTCCTTCGGCGCCACCTAGCACATTGTCAGCAGGGATAAACACATCGTCAAAAAACAGCTCTGAAGTGTCTTGCGCATCCAGCCCGACTTTATCGAGCTTTTTGCCCCGCTCAAATCCTTCTGCACCGTCAGTTTCGAGAAGCAAAAGCGAAATGCCCTTGGCGCCTTCGGCAGGATCGGTTTTTGCAACCACAATGATGAAATCAGCGATCTGGCCGTTTGAAATCCAAGTTTTGGACCCATTGAGGCGATAGCCATTGCCGTCTTTAAGCGCGGTTGTCTTGATGCTTTGGAGATCCGATCCAGCATCGGGTTCGCTCATGGCGATAGCGCTGACCAAATCGCCTGTGACGAGCTTTGGCAGATATTTTTGCTTTTGCTCATCGGTGCCGTGCCGGACCAGATAAGGCAAGATGATTGTGTTGTGCAGGCTAGCTGCGAAGCCTTCGACACCGGCTTTGGCTTGTTCGTTGATGACCACCATGTCGTGACGGAAATCCCCGCCATGGCCGCCGAAATCCGCTGGGACAGATACGCCTAAAAGGCCAGCTTGCCCCGCCTCTCGCCAAAAATCGCGCTCCACTTGACCATCTTCGCGCCATTTTTCGACCCGTTTTTGTGGGGCTTTGTCTGCAAAGAATTTGCCCACGGCATCGGCATAAATGGAAATCTCTTCGTCATCCATAAATGCCGGTTGGGGTACATCAATAACAGGCATCTTATTTGCCTTTCCAATTGGGCGCGCGTTTTTCGGCAAAGGCCGCTGCGCCTTCGCGGGCATCTTCGGACATAAAGACCGGAGCGATTAGCTTGCCCTGATTGGCGTAGCGATCTTCCATCGCCCAACCGCGCGATTCTTTCATCACTTGCTTGGAAATACGCACAGCAAGCGGTCCATTCGCGGCGATTTTTGCAGCCAGAGCCTTTGCGCCATCCAGCGCTGAATTTTCCGTCACCTGATTGATAAGACCAAGCTCATAGGCGCGCGGTGCGTCAATGAATTCTCCGGTAAGAGCCAGTTCCATCGCGATGCGCTCTGGAATTTGGTCGGGCAGCATCATCACGCCGCCAGCTGCTGCCACAAGGCCGCGCTTGGCCTCCGGAATACCGAATTTCGCACCAGAATGGGCCACCACCAGATCGCACGCAATCATCAGTTCTAACCCGCCAGCAAGAGCATAGCCTTCGACCGCTGCGATCAAGGGTTTAGCAGGTGGTGCTTCCACGACGCCGCCAAATCCGCGTCCTTCCACTGATGGACGCTCACCGCGCAAGAAGCCTTTCAAATCCATGCCAGAACAGAACGTGCCACCAGCGCCCGTTAGGATGCCAACCCGCAGTTCATCTTCGCTGTCCAGCCGGTCCATCGCTGCCGCTATTCCCTCAGCGGCTGCTTTGGTCATCGCATTTTTGGCTTCGGGACGGTTGATTGTAACAATCAAAACCCCGTCATCGACTTGCGTCAGAACTTCCTCGGTCATCAGGCTCTCACTCCCATTTTTAATAAAAACCTATTCTTGTGCGAGAAGTGCAGGGGGCTTACGAAAACGTCAACCGCAATTTCGATAAACACATTTCGATAAACTAGGGCAGGAGAGGCAATGATGGGCGAAGCATACATAATTGACGCCGTGCGCACGCCGCGTGGAATCGGCAAAGTCGGCAAGGGTGCATTGGCTGAACAGCACCCTCAGCATCTGGCTGCCACTTGTTTGAAAGCGATTGCAGAGCGCAATGATCTGGACACGTCAACGGTCGGTGATGTCGTGTGGTCCACTTCGTTTCAGGAGGGAAAGCAAGGCGGCGATCTTGGCCGGATGGCAGCGCTTGATGCGGGCTATGATATCACCGCCAGCGGCATGACGCTGGATCGCTTCTGTGGGGGCGGGATCACATCTGTCAATCTGGCAGGGGCGCTGATCATGAGCGGTATGGAAGACTGCGTTATCGCAGGCGGTACTGAAATGATGAGCTACACCGGCGAAATGGCCAAACAAAAGGCTCAGGCCGGAATGCTGCCCAAGCTAATGGGTAGCCACAATGAACGTCTGGCTGACACCTACCCGCAATCGCAGCAAGGCATTTGTGGTGACGCTATCGCCACTATGGAAGGCTTTACGCGGGAGGACTTAGACACGGTCGCCTTCAAAAGTCAGCAAAATGCAGCGCGCGCCATCGAAGAAGGGCGCTTTGACAAATCGGTTGTCCCGGTGCTCGATGATGAGGGCAATGTTGTTCTGGAAAAGGAAGAGTTCCCGCGACCCGGTACAACTATGGAAGTTTTGGGCGGCTTGCCTGCAAGCTTTGAGAAAATGGCCGATATGTCGATTGGTGAAGGCCAGCCAACTTTCCGTGAAATGGTGAACAAGCGTTATCCGGATGTCGACATTCAGCACTTTCATGGGCCTGGCAATTCTTCTGGCGTGGTCGATGGCGCTGCTGCGGTCTTGGTGTGTTCAAAGGAATATTGCGAAGCCAATGGTTTGAAACCGCGCGCCCGGATCGTAGCAACCGCCAATATGGGCGATTGCCCAACCTTGATGCTGAACGCGCCCGTGCCAGCGGCCAAAAAGGTGCTGGCAAAGGCTGGGATGACGACAGACGATATTGATCTGTTCGAAATCAACGAAGCTTTTGCCGTGGTGACAGCGAAATTTATGAAAGACCTCAATCTTGATTGGGACCGTGTGAATGTGAATGGCGGCTCTATTGCTCTTGGTCATCCCATAGGTGCGACAGGCTCTATCCTGATCGGCACTATCGTTGACGAATTGGAGCGTCGCGGTGGCCGTTATGGGCTGGTGACGATGTGTGCAGCGGGCGGCATGGCGCCTGCCATCATTGTTGAGCGGGTGGACGATTTCGTTGACTGACATAGCAGATAGCACCCCTGTCATCATTGGCGTTGGGCAATATTCAGAGCGCGTCGATCAGCCGGGCTATGAGGCTTTGTCTTATATGGACCTGGCCGGGCGTTCGCTTGCCAATGCCATCAGCGACAGTGCGGCAACTGGGTCTGTCGCGGATGCTATCGATGTGTTGGCAGCGATCAGAGCGTTTGAAATGTCGCGGCCTGATCGTGATCCGCCTTTTGGTGCGCCTGATAATGTGCCCGGCGCGATTGCCAAACGGGTTGGCGCCAACCCCGCTCGTCAAATCCTGACGACAACCGGCGGGCAGACCAACCAAAAGCTGGTGGGCGAATTTGCGCGCGATATTGCTGCTGGCAAAAGCCAATGCGCGGTGATTGTCGGGGCAGAGGCGATTTCAACCGTCCTTGCTCTTTCCGCGAAAGGAGAAAAGCCTGACTGGTCAGAGGAAATCGGCGGCGAATTTGAAGATCACGGCTTTGGCCTTGATGGCATGCTGGATATGGCTTTGTTCGCCCATGGTGCAGGCAGTGCGATTCCGCTTTATGCGATTGCGGAGAATGCTCGCCGGGCGAAATTGGGCAAGAGTTTGGACGAGTATCGCCAAGAGATCGGCGACTTGTTTGAGCCGTTTGCGAAAGTTGCCGCTGCCAATCCGCATGCAGCAGCGCCTGTTGAACGCAGCGCTGAGGAACTCGCTACCGTTACTGAGCGCAATCGGATTGTGGCAGAGCCTTACACACGGATGACAGTGGCGCGCGATCAGGTGAACCAAGCCGCGGCTATTATTATCGCAAGCGCCCGCAAAGCCCGCGAATTGGGCGTTCCGGAAGATAAGTGGGTGCATATTCACTCGGTTTCTTCCGCCACGGAATTGATGCTGTCTGAGCGTCCCGATCTTTCCGCAAACCCGGCTTCAATCGCGTCGGTTGAGTTGGCTTTGCAGCGCGCGGGTAAGACAATGGAGGATATGCAATTCCTCGATTTCTATTCCTGCTTTGCAATCCCCGTATTCAACCAATGCGATCATTTCGGCCTTTCGGCAAATGACCCGCGTGGCCTCACTTTAACAGGCGGACTGCCTTTCTTTGGTGGGGCGGGAAACAATTATTCCGCCCATGCGATTGCCGAAGCGATCCAGCGTGTGCGGGGTGCGCGTGGCTCTTATGCGCTTGTCGGCGCAAATGGCGGCTGGATGAGCAAATACGCCACTGGCATTTATTCCACTGATCCTGCCAACTGGTCCGCCAATGACCGGTTTGAGACAGTGCCAATGGCCGATGACGCGATTGCGCCTTCGACCGAACCTTTCGATAGTGCAGTTATAGAAAGCTACACCATCAATCGCGGCAAAAAGGGCGATGTCGCTGTTTGGATTGGGCGCAATGCTGATGGTCTGCGCGTTGCTGGCAATGGCGATATGGAGGATGAGGCAACCCGCAATCTGTTTGAAAGCGGCCAGCCTTTTGGCGCGACTTTGTCCGTTGTTCAGGATGAGCGTGGGCGCAATATCGGGCGGGTTCGTTCATAAAGCACATCCGGAGTTAGGGGGTAGTGGGGCTTTGACAAAATCCCCATAATATCCTACATAGTTTCAGTTGTAACTATATTGCTTGTGCAAGGTGCCCCCTTAAAATGACTGTTCAATCTGCAATCCACCCCGGCGACCTGTTTGAAAATCCCGCTGGCCTCGATGGTTTTGAGTTCGTTGAATTCTGCGCTCCGGAAAAAGGCATGCTGGAACCCGTGTTTGAAAGCATGGGCTTTGCGCTTGTGGCAAAGCATCGGTCGAAAGACGTGTATTTGTGGCGGCAGGGCGGCATCAATCTGATCGCCAATTATGAACCCAAAAGCGCCGCTTGGTATTTCGCGCGTGAACACGGCCCATCGGCCTGCGGCATGGCATTTCGCGTGCGCGATGCGGCGAATGCTTACGATCATCTGATGGAGCAAGGCGCGGAGCCTGTGGTCAATGATCCGGGGCCAATGGAACTGCGCATCCCCGCGATCAGAGGCATTGGCGGCGCTATTCTGTATTTGGTTGATCGCTATCCTGACGAGGGAGGCGAAGGCCTGTCGATCTATGACATCGATTTTGAATATCTGCCCGGCGTCGACAAGCATCCTGAAGGCTGCGGTTTCCAGTTGATCGATCACCTAACGCACAATGTCTATGGCGGACGCATGGCCTATTGGGCGGACTTTTATGAAAAGCTCTTCAACTTTCAGGAAATCCGCTATTTCGACATTAAAGGCGAATACACTGGCCTCACCTCTAAAGCGCTGACCGCGCCTGACGGCAAAATCCGTATTCCGCTGAATGAAGAAGGCGAAAACGGCAAAGGCCAGATCGAGGAATATCTGCGCGAATATAACGGCGAGGGTATCCAGCATATCGCGCTCATCTGTGATGATCTGGTTGCGTGCTGGGATAGGCTAAAAGAGCACGGCGTGCCGTTTATGACTGCGCCGCCGCAAACCTATTACGATATGCTATCAGAACGCCTGCCGGGCCATGGTCAAGACGAGGACGCGCTGAAAACCCGCGGTATTCTGCTTGATGGCACAACAGAAGGAGGCGCCCCGCGCTTGCTGCTCCAGATCTTCGCAGAACCGCGCATTGGCCCTGTCTTCTTTGAATTCATCCAGCGGGTCGGCGATTACAAGGACGGCTTTGGCGAGGGCAATTTCAAAGCCTTGTTTGAAAGCATCGAGCGCGATCAAATCGCCCGCGGTGTTTTGGATACGGCTGAGTAACCTAT
>JBCAZT010000026.1:0-27632 GCA_038532855.1 Pseudomonadota bacterium | reverse complement strand
GAAGCTTCCAACAATGCGGCCATGATGCATACCGTCAAATCGCTCTGGCGTATGCGTGAAGAATTGCCTGCCGTAAAATCCACATACGAAGCTGTATGTGTGCACGATGCAGATTCAAGGACCGCGGAGCACGAAGCGATCTTCTTCGCTTTGCGAGATCGCGACCCAGCTGCTGCCCGCGCGGCCATGCGTGAGCACTTCCATCGCCTGATCGAGGCAATGCTCGATGCGACAGAGCGCATGGCGTTGGAAGAGGTGCAGGAAAAAGCATCGAAAAGCCGTGAGCGCTTCACTGCTGCTTCTAAAATTGCCTGACCAAATTGGTTATACAAAAAAACCACCACTAGTATGCCAGATTGATTGACACCGGGTGACTCTCGCTTATAGTTGCAATCGATAAGATTGGACGAGGGGAGTGTTGGGATGTTGGCAAGGCCTGGCCTTGTGCTGTTTGCGGCATTGTTTGCTGCCGCACCTGCCATTGCTGAAGATCACTTCGTAAAAAATCAGGATGAATACGCTGCCGCAATGAAAAGCGTTGAGGCTGGCGATGTTATTATTCTTGCCAATGGCGAGTGGCGCGATTTTGAAATGGTGGTCACGGGCAAGGGTAGGGCGGATGCGCCGATCACCGTGACATCTGAAGATGCGGGTGGGGTGTTCCTTACTGGTCAATCGAGCCTTCGGGTGGGGGGCGAGCACGTTCTTGTTAAGGGGTTGGTTTTCAAGGACGGCTACAGCCCGCGCGGTGAAGTGGTGTCTTTCCGCAGAAGCAAGAAAGACCTCGCACGAAATTCACGCATCACTGAAATTGTGATCGATAATTTCAGCAAGCCCGACCGATATGAATCCGATTATTGGGTTGGGATTCACGGGCAGAACAACCGCTTTGATCACAACCATATGGTTGGCAAAACCAACAAGGGTGTGACGCTGGCGGTTCGTTTGGACAGTCCCGATAGCCGCGCCAACAATCACCGCATTGATCACAATTACTTCGGCCCAAGGCCCGTACTTGGTTCAAATGGCGGCGAGACGTTGCGTATCGGCACAAGCCGCTATTCCATGCATCGCTCTGAAACTGTGGTCGAGAATAATATCTTTGACCGTACCGATGGTGAGGTGGAGATCATCTCGTCCAAATCGGGCGGGAACGTCTTTCGTGGCAATGTTTTCCTGCAATCGCGCGGTACGCTTACGCTGCGTCACGGTGATGACAATATCGTTGAGCGCAACGTCTTTCTGGGCACGGACAAAGATTACACAGGCGGCATCCGTGTAATCAATCGCGGCCAGATTGTGCGCGACAATTATATGGAGGGCTTGCGCGGAGAGGCATTTTCTAGCGCGCTTGCTGTCATGAATGGCGTGCCCAATTCGCCGGTCAATCGCTATGTTGAGGTGGAAGGTGCGCGCATTGATGGAAATACCATCGTTGATAGCCGCCGTGTGGCTTTCAATGTGGGTGCCGATGAAGAGCGTTCTGCAGCGCCAAGTAATACCACCTTTTCGCGCAACCTTTTGAGCGGTCTAGAGGGGGAATCCTTCCTCGAGGTTTATGACGATATTTCGGGCATTTCGTTTGATGGTAATCGCGTTGCTGAAGGCGGAGTGGCTGACGAGCTTTCTGGCGTTGACCAGTCACCCGTTGAAATGGAGCGCGCGGAAAACGGTCTGCTCTACCCAACTGATCCCGCTTTGGCAGCATTGGGGGCTCCGCGTGATCTTGCGCCTGTCACCCTCAATCAGGTTGGCGTGGATTGGTATGCAAAGCCCGGCAATGATCAAGTGTTCGGTTCTTCAGGCAGGCTAATCGAAGTTCAGCCAGGTGAGGGCACTCTAGCAGAGGCGGCTATGGCTGCTGAAGATGGGGATGTGTTGCTGCTGGGAAGTGGTGAATACATCGTCGATCGCTCTATCCCGCTTGGTGTCGCTCTTACGGTGCGCGGCGTTTATGAAGAGGGTGGAGAACCGCCAGCGATTTTCTTCACGCGGCCGACTTTGTTCGAGCTGCGTGAGGGTGGAAACCTTCAGCTTGCCAATCTGATAATGGATGGCGCGCTTGCACCAGATTCGGTCGGCAATGCGATGCTGAAAACGACCAGCTTTCCGATCAAATCCAATTTCACGTTGGAAATGGATCAGGTGACGGTTCGCGGTCTTGTGGTGAATAAGAGTTTCAGCGTTCTAAGCCTTGGGAAGAGTTCTTTAGCGGATCGCGTGTCCATCACAAATAGCCGCTTTGAAGACATTACCGGCGCCGTCATATCGGCAGCGGCTGAGACTGAAGATTATGGGCAGTACAATGTCGAGTATCTCGACCTAATCGGCAACAGCTTTACCAATGTTGGAGAGCCGATTGCGAATATCTATCGCGGCGGACGCGATGAGAGCACGTTTGGCCCCAATGTCCGTATTCTCGACAATACGATAGTGGGCTCTGGCAAGGCCGCGACGAACGCTTTGGGTGCGTCAATCAATCTGCATGGGGTTCAGATTGCTAAGATATCGGGCAATGAAGTGAGCGGTTCGGCGCCTTTCCGCATTGTCCATACGGTCGGCACGCCGGAAACGGCGATCACCTCTAATCGTTTTGTCGATACCACTGAAATTGTTCTCGAAGAGCTGATTTTCGATGGCGAACATCGCGCGCAGCTTGACGACAATCTCTTCGCGGAAAGTGTAAGCGATGGAGGCTCTGAATGAAGCGCTCTTTTGCATTGGCAGCCTTTGCCTCGCTCTCCGCAACCCTTTTTCTGGCAAGCCCTGCGCTTGCACAAGACGGGCAATCTGCATCCTTTCAATCGGCGGTTTCTCCTCCCCTATTCGCCAAAGAAATGCAGATAGCCCGCGAGTTTGTGGATGGCGCCATTGCTGAGGGCATTGTTGTCCCTCAGCCTAAGGATCCCGGTGGCGGATACACGCACGAACAGCACAAAAAGAACTTTCGCGTCATATACAATGGCGGCCAACTTTACCGACTGACGGGTGAAGAAAAATACCGCGCCTATGTGCGCGATATGTTGCTGGCTTATGCAAAGATGTATCCGAGCCTAGAGCCGCATCCCGCGCGTAAAGGTACTCAGAGTGCAGGCCGGATTTTCTGGCAGGTTCTCAATGATGCGATGTGGTTGGTCGATAGCATTCGCGGCTATGAAGCCATTCGTGCAACGCTGACTGATGCAGAGCGCGATACGATCGACAATCAGCTGTTCCGCAAGCACGCAGAGTTTCTCTCTACAGGCTCAGCGGTCACTTTCAGCAAGATCCACAATCATGCGACATGGGCGACCGCTGGCGTTGGCATGACAGGGTATGTCATCGGCGAGCCGGAGTTCGTTGAGATTGCCCTTAAAGGGCTCGATAAAAGCGGCGAGACAGGGTTCTTGCGGCAAAGCGAACTGCTGTTCTCGCCCGATGGATATTACACTGAAGGCCCCTATTATCAGCGTTTTGCTCTTAAACCTTTTGTCGTGTTTGCTGGCGCGATTGAGGCTAATGAGCCTGAGCGAAAGATATTTGAACACCGCGACAGCATCCTTTTGAAAGCCATCGATACCACCATTCAGCTCACCTATGGTGGCCGCTTCTTCCCGTTTAACGACGCGATCAAGGACAAGAGCCTTAACACAACTGAGCTTTATGAAGGCGTGGCCATCGCTTATGCCAAAACGCGCGACCCGGGGCTTTTGGCGATAGCCGATTTTCAGGGTCGGACCGTTTTGAGCCAAGAGGGCCTTGCGATGACGCAGGCCCTAGCAGAAGGCAAAGCGGAGCCATTCCCATTTAAGTCCATGCTCTTAACCGATGGCCCTGATGGCAAGGCTGGCGCTGTCGCCGTTTTGCGCGATGGAGAGGAGCAGGGCCTCGATCACACGGCACTCGTCGCGAAGAATGCCAGCCAAGGTTTTGGTCACGGGCATTTCGATAAGCTGTCTTGGCAGCTTTATGACAATGGCAAAGAGGTGATCCGCGATTACGGCGCGGCGCGTTTTCTCAATATCGAGGCGAAAGAAGGCGGGCGTTACCTGCCGGAAAACACCACTTGGGCTAAGACTAGTGTCGCGCACAACACTTTGGTGGTGGATGAGAAAAGCCATTTTGATGGCGATGTGAAGGTCGCCGATCAATTCGCGCCGCAGCAGCTTTATTTCTCCGATGCGGACGGACTTCAGGTTACGAGCGCCAAGATCGATACGGCCTATCCTGGTGTCTCGATCAATCGCACCATGATCCTGACCGATCTTGCCGGTCTGGAAGCGCCGTTCATTGTTGATCTTGTCAGCGGGGAAGGGGAAGGCGAGCACCTGTACGACTTGCCGCTGCATTATTCCGGGCACATCATGGAATATGATTTTGCCTCACGCAATAATGTCGAAGACCGCCCTGTTTTGGGCACCGCCAATGGCTATCAGCACATCTGGGTCGATGCGATGGGCGCGTTGGAGGATGGCAAAGGCGCGCTTACATGGATTTTGGATGGCCGGTTCTACACATACCGGTTCGCTGCCAATGGTCCTGCCACGGCTATCTTGGGCGAAAGTGGCGCGAACGACCCCAATTTCAATTTGCTGCGTGATCCGCTGCTTATCCTGCGCGCCAAACGCGAAGGCGGCGCTAGCTTTGCCAGCATTTTGGAGGCGCACGGCTATTACGATGGCGCGAATGAACGTACCGAGCAAAGCGCCAGCCGTATCAGCGATCTCAGCCACACAAAGGTGGATGGAAAAGATGTGATGCGCATCACTCTAAAGACGGGTGAGCGTTATGCGATTGGCATCTCGCACAATCCTGATGAAAACGAAGTGCACACCGTCACGATTGAGGGTGAGAGCGTTCGCTGGACAGGATTTGCGGGCGTTGTCGCGCTTAAGGGAGAGGAAAGCCAATAATGGCCACCAAAGTTCAACAAGCAAGCCCGCCCTTTGTGGTCGCAAATGAAACGCCAAAGGAGGATCTGGGGGGAGGGATTACCCGCCAGATCCTCGGCTATGGTCCTGAGATCATGATCGTGCGCGTTTGGTTTAAAAAAGGTTCTGTCGGTGATGTGCACAGCCACCCACACAGCCAATCAACCTATGTCGAAAGCGGCTCATTCGAAGTCTTTATCGATGGTGAAAAGCGCGTCTTGAACGCCGGGGATAGCTTCTACATCGCACCGCATCTTGACCACGGGGCCGTGTGCTTGGAAGCCGGAGTGCTGATCGACACTTTCAGCCCCGTGCGCGAAGATTTTCTGGGTGAGGGGGACTGAAAATGCCTAAGGGTAATCTGAGATTTTGGATCGTTGGGCTGGTCGCTCTTGCTACCATTATCAATTATATTGATCGTGGAGCGCTGGGTTTTCTTTGGCCTGAAATCTCCAAAGAACTTGAGCTTAGTGAATATGATTACGCGATTATTCTCAACGTTTTCACATTCGCCTATGCGTTCGGCCAATCTATTTTCGGTAAAATATTCGACTGGATCGGCGTTCGTTTGGGATTTGTGCTGTCCATCGTGGTTTGGTCAGCGGCAACGATCCTCCATGCCTTTGCGCAAGGGCTTACAAGCTTTGCCATTTTCAGGGCTATCTTGGGCGTTTCCGAGGCTGGGAACTGGCCCGGTGCTACGAAAGCCAATGCGGAATGGTTCCCCATCAACGAACGCGCTCTAGCTCAAGGCATTTTCAACTCAGGCGCCGCGATCGGTGGCATTGTTTCAGCTCCGATAATCGGTCTCTTGTTCGTGTGGCTTGGTAGCTGGCAAGCCACCTTTATTGCAATTGGTGCTTTAGGGTTCTTATGGCTCATTCCGTGGCTAATCGTTTATAAAAGCGGTCCTGATGCCCACCCGTGGATATCGGAGGAAGAGCGTCAGTTCATTCTGACAGGTCAACGCAATGTAGAAACCAATGAGGTCGCCGAATACGCTCCTGGTTCAGCGGAAATCCTGAGCCGCAAGGAAAGCTGGGGCGTGATCCTTGCAAGTTTCTTCCTTGATCCGATTTGGTGGCTCTTTGTGGGGTGGTTGCCGATTTATCTCGCAAAGACTTACGGTTTTGGCGTCGAGGAAATCGCAGTCTACGCGTGGATCCCATATGTCGGCGCGATGTTCGGTGCATGGTTTGGCGGTCTGCTTGCAGGCAACCGAATCAAAGCGGGTTGGACTGTGAATAAGACCCGCAAGACGGTGATCGCACTAGGCGGCGTAATCATGCTTATCTCGCTGCTTTCAACAACGCAGGCTGCAACGCCGTTGATCGCGGTGTTGATGATGGCGGCTATTCTGTTTGGTTTCCAAACAGCGGTCGGCAACATTCAAACACTGCCGAGCGATTTTTACAGCGGCGCATCAGTTGGGACTCTGGCAGGTTATGCAGGCACAGCTGCCAAGCTTGCAGTGGTCGGTCTCAACTTCCTGATCCCAGCAATCACAGTCACTAGCTATGCTCCTGCCTTTATCGTCGGGGCTGCTCTTGCGATTTTGACGGTTCTCTCGGTTCTTATCCTATGCCCAGAAATCAAACCGCTCAAACCGAAACACGCCTAATTCTTAAAACATCTAATCAATTTCAAATACGGGGTTCAAAACATGAAATTTTCTGGCAAAGTTGCTGTCGTCACCGGGGGAAGCCGCGATATTGGCCGCGCAGTTTGCGTTAAGCTCGGCGGTGAAGGCGCGAGCGTTGTTGTTAATTACAACTCAAACGAAGCTGATGCTGACGCGACCGTGGCTGCAGTTGAAGCAGCGGGCGGCAAAGCGATTAAAGTGAAAGCCGATGTGACCAAGCCTGCTGATGTGGACGCATTGATTGCGGCCACCACCGAAGCATTTGGCGATGAAATTCACATTCTCGTCAACAATGCGGGCGGTTTGGTTGCGCGCAAAACACTCGAAGAAATGGAAGAAGAGTTTTTCAACTTCGTCATGCAATTGAATGCAACATCAACCTTCCTCGCTTGCAAAGCGTCCGTGCCGCACATGAAAGAAGGCGCGGCGATTGTGAACCTTGCAAGCCTAGCTGGCCGTGATGGCGGCGGTGGCGGCGCGATTGCTTATGCCACATCCAAAGGCGCTGTGATGACGATGACACGCGGCCTTGCCAAAGAGCTCGGCCCCAAAGGCATCCGGGTGAACGCGCTGTGCCCTGGCATGATTGCGACGGGTTTCCATGACAAATTCACTCCCGATGCGGCGCGCGAGAATGTTGCCAATGCTACTCCGCTTAAGCGCCAAGGCCGTGCGGAAGAAACCGCTGACCTGGTTGCATATCTCGCATCTGATGAAGCGTCCTTCATCACTGGCGCAAACTATGACATCAATGGCGGTCTCGCCTTCTCGTAAGGCCGGATAGCGCAAGGGATATTATGAGCCAGGAATTAGCAAATCGGTTGTCAGCGGCGCCTGTGGTGCCGCTGATTGGCGAAAATGATGCAGCCCGTGCGGTTGCCACAGCCAATGCGCTGGGCGCGGGCGGCCTCACTGTCATCGAAGTCGTCATGCGCAGTGATGATGCCCAAAAAGGCATGGAAGCAATCCTTGCCGAAACCCAAGGCTTGATTGTTGGGGCAGGCACTGTCCTGACGCTCGATCAGGCAAAATCGGTGAGGGCAAGCGGCGCTGAATTCATTGTTTCGCCCGGTCTTGTCGATGAGATCGCAGAATATTGTCTGGCCGAAAGTATCCCGTTTTACCCGGGCACAATGACCGCTGGCGAAGTTCAGCGCGCCTATGCGTTGGGACTTCGCGAAGTGAAATTCTTCCCCGCAAGCCTTGCTGGCGGTGTGCCGATGCTCAAAGCGCTTAGCTCAGTCTTTCGCGAAATGCGCTTTATGCCGACGGGCGGCGTTTCGGCGGGTAATCTGTCTGAATTTCTGGCTCTACCCAGCGTGCTTGCCTGTGGTGGCAGCTGGCTCACCCCCAAGGATGCTGTTGCCGCTGGCGACTATTCCCAAATCACCAACCTTGCGAGCGAGGCATTAGCCATCGCCAAAACCGCTCGCTCATAAGAAAGCTCCTCCCCAATGGCTGAATTCCTCTCCTTCGGTGAAATCATGCTGCGGCTTAAAACGCCCGGCCACCAACGCTTTTTCCAATCACCCGAGTTCGAAGCTACCTTCGGCGGCGGCGAAGCGAATGTCGCTGTTGCTCTGTCCAATTACGGCCTCGATGCAGGCTTTGTCAGCGCATTGCCCGATAACGACATCGGCGAAAACGCGATTATGGAACTGCGCAAGTTCGGCGTTGATACCGCCCACGTAAGCCGCTCTGGCGGCCGGGTTGGCATCTATTTCCTTGAAACCGGATCAAACCAGCGCCCCTCCAAAGTTGTCTATGACCGCGCAAACTCCTCGATTTGCAATGCAGCGATGGATGAGTTTGATTGGCCGACCATTTTCAAAGGGGCAAAATGGCTCCACATCACTGGCATTACGCCAGCTTTGAGCCAATCGGTCGCTGACCTATCCATGGCCTGCGTCAAAGCGGCCAAGGAAGCTGGCCTTACCGTCTCATGCGATTTCAACTTCCGCGGTAAATTGTGGAAGTACGGCAAAAGCGCTCCCGAAGTGATGCGCGAGCTCGTTAAATATGTCGATGTGGGCATTGCAAACGAGGAAGATTGCCAAAAGTCACTCGACATCTCGGTCGATGTCGATGTTGAATCGGGCGAGCTTGATACAAAGAAGTATGAAGCGCTGGGCCAAAAGGTGCTCGACATCTATCCTGACATGCACACAATCGCGATTACCCTTCGTGAGAGCCTGAGCGCAGACCGCAACAATTGGTCTGCCTGTCTGCGTACCCGCGATGATGGCTTTATGCTGTCCAAGAAATACGAGCTCACTGATATTGTGGACCGTGTTGGTGGTGGAGACAGCTTTGCCTCTGCGCTTATTTATGGTCTGAACGCTTATGAAGACCGCCAGCAGAGCCTCGAATTCGCAGTGGCGGCCTCTGCGCTCAAGCACACCATCATGGGCGACTTTAACCGCGTAACCGTGCCTGAAGTTGAGAAACTGATGAGCGGCGATGGTTCAGGCCGCGTGCAAAGATAGGATCTGCAATGTCACTTTTCGAAATGCACGTCGTCTTTGGAACCGACAGCCATTTAGAAGGGTGCAAGCACGCTGAGTGCGCGAACGACAATGTCTCTCGTGAGCAGGAGTTTTTCGAGCTGAGCGTCAGCCGTGAACTCGTCGATGACTGCGATTGATTAAACTGAGAATTGGGAGTGCATGGGCAACGCGCTGTGCACTCCTTTCCCCAAAAGCCCACTGAAAATGGTTATGAGTAAGGCTGGTTGCGTTCCAACGTGTTGTTGGCGGCTATGCCGCGCGTCTGTTACTCCTCGGCGCTTTCGCCCACAGCCCCCGCTCTGATTAGAGCATTAGCTCTTTCTTCATCATAGCCCAAAGCCTCCAGAACAGCGCGGGCATCTTCGCCCGGCTTGGGCAATTCTTGAGAAGCGCCGATGCGCTTTCCGTCCATTTCTAACGGAATTGTGGGCAGGCGAACCTCGGTGCCATTGTCCAGCGTCACATCTTCAAGTCCGCCTTGGTTGAGGTGCGGGTCATCAAACATGTCTTCAGGTTTGCCAATTGGAGCGAAGGGCAGGCCTGATCCATCAAGTTTCGCGATCACTTCTGCCGCTGTCATCGTTCCGATCAGGTCGCGGATGATGGGGATGATGCGGTCGCGCGCTTTGACCCGTGCATTGTTTTCACGGATGGTCTCATCAGCCCAAAGCTCATCAAGCGCGAACAGCTTGCAAAACTTCTCCCACAAAGCGTCAGTGACGACGCCGATGAAGACCGGCTCGTCCTTGGTCTCAAACACATCGTAGACAGCCCAGGCTGAAACGCGCGCCGGCATAGGGGCTGCTGGGGTGCCGGTCACGGCATATTGCGCCATATGCTGCCCAACCAGGTAGATTGTAGTCTCGAACAGACTAGCGGTGACCTTCTGGCCTTTGCCCGTGCGGTGGCGCTGCTCGAGCGCAGCCAATATGCCGATAACCCCAAACATGCCGCCGGTGACATCGATAACGCTTGCGCCTGCACGCGTGGGCTTGCCCGGTTGACCTGTCATATAGGCCAGTCCGCCCATCATCTGCGCCACTTCGTCAAGCGCAGTGCGGTTTTCATAGGGGCCGGGGAGAAACCCTTTTTCGGAACAATAGATAAGACCGGGATTGCTGGCAGAGCAGCTATCATAGTCCAGACCAAGCCGATCAAACGCGCCGGGACGGAAATTTTCAACCAGCACATCAGCGCCTGCAATCAGGTCCCTAGCAACGCTCAAACCTTCTTCAGATTTGAGGTTGAGGCAGATGGATTGTTTTCCACGATTGTACATGGGGAAGTATCCAGCGCCTGATCCCAGCAAGCGGCGCGTTCGGTCACCGCCAATGGGTTCGACGCGGACAATCTGTGCGCCAAGTCCTGCAAGGATATGGCCTACGGTTGGACCCATGACCATATGTGTGAATTCAACGATCTTAATGCCAGCAAGCGGTTGCGGGCCTGAAGCGGGCGCATCGCTCATGCCGCGATCCTCTCCGCATAATCCTTCATTGGTCCAGCATCGGGCGTGAAGCCATAGAGCGGTTCGCCGGGCAGGGCCTCTTCGACGATGGCACGCACTTGCAGCAATTTTTCAAGATCAATACCTGTCGAGCAGCCCATAGAATTGAGCATTAGAACAAGGTCTTCTGTGACCAGGTTTCCACTTGCCCCTGGCGCAAATGGGCATCCGCCAAGACCGCCCAGCGAGGCATCAAAAGTGGTGATCCCTTCCTCCAGACCAGCAACCACATTAGCAAGGCCAAGACCGCGCGTGTTGTGAAGGTGCAACGTGGTCAGCATATCATCGCCAACTGCGGATTTTACCTTGCGAGAAAGTCTGCGCACTTGGGCCGGATCTGCATAGCCGGTTGTGTCTGAAAGGCTGAATTCCTGCGCGCCTGCTTCTGCTGCTTTTTCGGCTAATCGTACGACCTGATCTTCAGCCACTGCCCCTTCCAATGTGCAGCCAAAAGCGGTCGAAAGTCCGACAGCAAAGTGAATGCCATGTTCCTTAGCAATTGAAGCCGCCGCTGCGATTTCTTCGAGCATGGCGGGGTGGTCTTTGCGCACATTCTTAACAGAGTGCGTCTCGCTCATGGAAAAGGGGATGCTCATGCCATCGACGCCGGCGTCCGCTGCAAATTGCGCGCCTTTGGCATTGGGGACTAGCGTTACGACAGTCAGCCCAGCAATCCCCTTGGCAAATTTCACCAACTCACCGGTATCGGCCATTTGCGGGAGCAGTTTGGGCGGAACAAAGCTGCCGACCTCGATCTCTTTCACGCCAGCCGCCGCTTCTGCTGCAATCCAGCGTTTCTTTGCCTCCAACGGCATTATCGCGTCAATGGATTGGAGCCCATCGCGCGGGCCGACTTCGGATACGAGAATATCAGTCATTGGGAATGCTCCAAATACACCCAAGGGCGCGATGGTTTATCAGCCGATAGCCAATCTTGAATGGCGCTTACCTGGGTGAGTGTGAGATCAATCGCGTCAAGACCGTGCGCGAGCATTTGCTTCGCTTCAGAGTCAATTTCGAACGGGCAGAACACTCCGCTGTGTTCGATTTGTTGATCATCAAGATCTATGGTCACCGTCTCGTGCGAGAGCCCTTCAACGACGCTGCGGGGAAGCGTTATCGGCAAGATGAAATTTCGAACGCAATTGGCGCGGAAAATGGGGGCAAAGCTTTCTGCGATGATGGCGCGAATACCAAACTCTGCAAGCGCCCAAACGGCGTGCTCGCGGCTGGAGCCGCAACCGAAATTAGCGCCGGCGAGCAAAAGCTTTGCGCTGCGGTGTTCTGCTTTATTGAGAACGAAATCCGGGTTCTCAACCCTCGCATCGGCATCCGAGTAACGCCATGGTGCGAACATCCCATCTGCCAAACCATCGCGGCCGGTGGTGCGCATTTCGCGGCTTGGGATGATTGTGTCCGTGTCGACATTGTCGCGGATCAAGGGTGCGGCAAGGGCTGAAAAAGGCTGGGGGAACGCGTTCACTCGGCAGGCTCCTTTTCGTGCGCAAATTCCCGCGGGTCGGCAATCGCACCTGCAATGGCGCTTGCTGCGACGGTTTCTGGCGATGCGATATGGGTGCGAATACCGGGGCCCTGTCGCCCTTCGAAATTGCGGTTGGTGCTTGAGATTGTCCGGCTGCCTTCGGGAAAGCCTTCTCCCCCTGCATAAAAGCACAGGCTGCATCCGCTCATGCGCCATTCAAACCCTGCGGCTTCGAAGATTTTGTCTAGTCCCTCTGCTTCGGCCTGGCGTTTAACCGCGAGCGAACCTGGCACCACAAGTGCTTTTGAGATCGAAGGAGCGATGCGCCGCCCTTCCAGGATTTGCGCAGCGCGGCGCAGGTCTGAAATGCGGCTGTTTGTGCAAGACCCAATAAAGGCAGCATCAAGCGGTGTTCCAGCCAATTCTGCGCCAGCCGCCAAGTCCATATATTCATGTGCACGATCAGGCCCTTGCGGCACGGTATCGTTGACGGGGATGGTGTGTTCGGGGCTCGTTCCCCAGCTTACCATTGGTGCGATCGTGCTCGCATCTATTACAATTTCGCGGTCGAACTTTGCGCCGTGATCGCTGCGAAGCGTTTGCCAATATGGATCATCAAAATCGGGGGGAGCAAAAGGGCGACCCGCCAGATACGCATATGTCTTGGCATCGGCAGCGATAATGCCTGTCATCGCGCTGAATTCCGTCGCCATATTGCACAAGGTCATGCGGGCTTCCATTTCGAGTGCTTTGACCGCTTCGCCTGCAAATTCGACCACATGTCCGGCCCCTCCGCCTGCCCCATACTGAGCGATCAGCGTGAGGATCATATCCTTCGCTGTCACGCCAAATGGCAGCGCACCTTCAAATCGAACTTGCATCGTTTTGGGCCGCTCAAGCCGCAAAGTACTGGTTACCATTGCGTGTTCTGCTTCGGATGATCCGATGCCCCAAGCAAGCGCTCCAAAAGCGCCTTGAGTGCAGGTATGGCTATCGGGCGCAACAAGCGTCAGACCGGGTAACACAACGCCTTGTTCGCCGCTGATAATATGGACAATGCCCTGGTCGCGATCATTCACATCGAAGAGCCGAATGCCTGCATCATTGCATGCTTTTCGCGTATCCGTGATAAATTCGCTGCCACCCGGCATCAGTGTGTCATCGCCTCTGCCAATCCGGGTGTCGACAATGTGATCCATGACTGCAAAAACGCGCGCTGGGTCGAGAACTGTCCGTCCCATTTCCGCCATTCGATTGAGCGCTGCCGCACCAGTGCGCTCATGCAGAAAGACACGATCAATCGCGATCAAGCTTGATCCGCCATCTGCCCGCACCACTTCATGCGCATCCCAGATCTTTTCAAAAAGCGTCTTTGCCATCATCGCGGCTGGCACTCTTAGGTGTAATGCAGACGATCGGCCTGATTATCCAACAAAAGGGTCATCCTGCGGATATATTTTTCGAAAGTCATGCAGGAAACCGCTTGGTGGAACATTAGAATTTACCGCGGTGGACGTGCTAGCGAACGAGTATGCACCTTACCGGAATTATAGAACCGCGACGCTGCGCAAAGGAGCACTATGGCCGATATGATCGGAACTAAAATGATCGAAGAAGGCAAAACCGCCCGAGAATTGTTCGAAGCGGTTATGGCTAATCCGGCCCGAAAAAAATTCGGCTTTGGAAAGAAACTCGCCATCGTAAATGTCGATGTGCAGCAGGCCTATACCCGCACCGATATGTTCAAGACGGCGTATGAGACCGATCCCAAGCAGATTGATTTTATCAACCAGATAAGCGCGCTTGCCCGATCCAAAGACATGCCCGTGATTTGGAGCCGTGTCGCTTATAAAGGCGATGCTGGCGATGCAGGAGTTTGGGGGACGCGCACCGACACCGAAGACAGTTTGCAGAACATCAAATATGGCAGTGAACGCCACGCTTACGATCCGCGCTGCGAGGTGCACGATGATGATCTGCAATATACCAAGCGTATGCCTTCAAGCTTTTTCGAAAGCCCACTTGCAAGCTACCTAACCTTCCACCGCGTTGATACGGTTGTGGTCACGGGCGGATCAACCAGCGGATGCGTGCGAGCCACCGCTGTCGATGCTTTATCTTATGGCTATCGCACCATCGTCCCGATTGAGACGTGCGCGGACAAGCATGAAAGCTATCACTTCGCCAATTTGACGGACCTACAGTTAAAATATGCAGACGTTGAGCCGGTACAGACTGTTATTGATTGGCTGGAGGCGCGCTAAAAAAATGCAAGATGGTGCGCCGGATCCCGGCCTTTATGATTATCAGCCCTATCGCGGTAGGCCAAAGCTGCAATGGCCTGGCGGCAAAAGCTGCGCCGTGTGGGTTGCGCCCAATCTGGAATATTACGAGATTGATCCTCCGATAGGGCCGCATCGCAAACCGTGGCCTAAGGCGCATCCTGATGTCGTTGGCTATTCCTACCGCGATCATTCTAATCGTGTAAGCCATTGGCGGATGGCTGATGTTATGAGCCGCCATGGCTTTCCGGGCTCTGTAAGCCTTTCGGTTGCTTTATGCGACCATCACCCTGAAGTCGTGGCTGACGGGGTTGAGCGCGGCTGGGAATTTTTCAGTCACGGTATCTATAACACACGCTATTCATATGGGATGACCGAGGCGCAGGAGCGGGCGATCATCGAAGACTCGATCGCCACAGTCGAGGGGGCGACCGGTCAGCGAATACGCGGCTGGCTCGCCCCCGCATTAACGCACACCCCGCGCACGCTTGACCTGCTTGCCGAATATGAATTTGATTACACGTGCGACCTCTATCACGATGATCAGGTGCAAGATGTGAAAGTGGCCAAAGGGTCACTTGCCTCGATACCTTACAGTCTTGAGGTGAATGATCATTATGGTTTCAATGTCTACGGTATGTCGGGCCGCGAATATGCTGATTGCTTGATCCAGCAATTTGACCGCCTTGCTGAAGAAGGGGAGCGGACGGGTTCCGGCACTGTCATGTGCATCCCTCTACACGCCTATTTGATTGGCCAACCCCACCGGATCGGTCCATTCGAAGAGGCTTTGCGTCATATCGCAGCGGATTCTCGCTGTTGGAAAGCGCGCGCAGGCGAAATCGTTGACCATTGGAGGGCCGCACAATGAGCCTTCCCGATAATTACACCACCTATCCACATCGCCGCGAAGGGTATGACCACCAGTTCTATGAATGGTCAAACATGCACGACCGCGCGCCGATTGCATGGCCGGGTGGCAAGAGCGTTGCGGTTTGGCTTTGTGTGAGCCTTGAGTGGTTTCCGATTGTGCCAGAGGATAAACCCTTTCGCGCGCCCGGTCATATGGTCACGCCTTATCCCGATTACCGCCACTACACAGCGCGAGATTATGGAAATCGCGTTGGCGTGTGGCGCATGCTCGATGCGTTCAAAGCGGCAGGTGTCAAAGCCAGTTTTGCAACCAATGCAGCGGTGGCAGAGCGTTATCCGGAATTGATCGCAGCAGTGCTTGCAGATGGTCATGAGTTTATCGCGCATTCCACCGATATGAACGCGGCAATCACATCCGACCTACCCGAAGCGGACGAGCGCGCATTGATAGCGGACAGCCTTGCGCGCCTTGAAAAAGCGAGCGGTTTAAAGCCCAAGGGCTGGCATTCAATTGCTCGCTCGCAAAGTTGGCACACAGCTGATATTCTTGCCGAACATGGTCTTACCTACACCTGTGATTGGGTGAATGATGAATTGCCCTATCGTTTCAAGAACGGGCTTATAAACCTGCCGCTCAATACCGAATTGTCTGACCGAATGATTGTCGCCACACAGCAGCATTCGGCAGAAGGTTGGGCGACGATGATGCGCGACAGCGTGGAATGGCTGGCGGCGGAGGCACAAGGCAATGCTTACACCGAAGGCGGAGGGCGCATGCTGCCAATCCACCTAACCCCCTATATTATGGGCTTACCCTATCGTATTCGTGAATTGGAAAGCCTGCTGACGGACCTTACCCGCCGCAGCGACATTTGGATTGCTCCAGGCCAAGACATTGTTCAGGCGTGGGCAGACCAGAATTGACGATCAGACAGGCGGCTGGATCTTCCCGGAAGGATCTAGACGCGTCATCAACAACGCCAGATACTAAGCTGGTGAGGATTTAATATGCATCTTCCTCTCAAGGGCTATCGCATTATCAGCTCTGAGCAATATGGCGCTGGCCCCTATGGCACTATGCATCTGGCGCAGATGGGCGCTGAGGTCATCAAGATTGAGCCTCCGCGCAAGAATGGCAAAGCGGGCGGCGACACGGCGCGCGCGGTTGGCCCTCATTTTTTGAGCGAGGGGGAAAGTCTGTATTTCCAATCCTTCAATCTCAATAAGCGCTCACTAACGCTCGATCTTCGTTCAGATGAAGGGCAAAAAATCTTGCGTGAGCTTGCCGCGAAAAGCCATGTGGTCGCCAACAATATGCGCGGCGATTTGCCGGCTAAGCTGGGCCTAACTTACGATGCGCTAAAGGATGTGAACCCCGCACTCGTTTGCGCCCATTTGTCCGCGTATGGCCGCGATAATGAGCGCGCGAAATGGCCGGGTTATGACTATTTGATGCAGGCAGAGGCTGGATTTTGTGCGGTGACTGGAGAGCCGGGCGGAGAACCTCAACGCATGGGCCTTTCCATTGTCGATTTCATCACGGGCACAATCTTCACTATCGGATTGCTAGCGGCATTGGTGGATGCTGAACGCACCGGCAAGGGCCGCGATGTTGATACGGATTTGCTGTCGGCAGCCGTCCATCAAATGAGCTATCCTGCGCTTTGGTATATGAACGAAGGCGATGATACTGGCCGCACACCGCGCGGTGCGCACCCATCCGCGACGCCCAGTCAGATGTTCAAAGCGGCCGATGGCTGGATGTTTGTGATGGCGCAATTGCCAAAGTTTTGGGAGACCTTAGTTGATCGGATCGGGCGCGCTGATTTGCGCGATGATCCGCGCTTTAAGACCAACGCAGATAGGCTCGCCAATCGCATCGTGTTGACCGAAATCCTCGATGCAGAATTTTCGCAAAAACCGATGGCGCATTGGCAGGGACTGCTCGAAGGTTTTGTGCCTGTTTCACCCGTATATGAAATGGGCACGGCGCTTGATAATCCGTGGTTGCGCACGATCGGCATGCGCGATCAGGTGGAACATCCAACACGTGGGCCCATTGATGTTCTGGCAAGCCCAATCAAACTTGATGGCCAGCGTGTGCCCAACAGGCTTGCGCCCGATTTGGGCGCGGATAGTGATGCGATTTTGCAGGACCTTGGCTATTCTGCAGATGACATTGCAGGCCTGCGTGACGGAGGTGTAATTTAGCACATAATGGGTAAGCTTTCAGGCATTACGGTCGTTGATCTAACGCAGTTCCTCCCCGGTCCCATGATGACCGTTATGATGGCAGATCAGGGCGCGCGGGTGATTAAAGTGGAACCCGAAGCGGGGGACCCTGCGCGCGACCAGGCTCCTTTTGAAGCTGGCCAATCTGTGTGGTTTGCAAATTTAAATCGCGGCAAAGAAAGCGTTGTTCTAAATCTCAAGAGCGAGGAGGGGAAAGCAGAGCTTGCCGAACTTTGCGCCAGCGCTGATGTTTTTGTCGAAGGGTTTCGTCCCGGCGTGATGAAGCGGTTGGGCTTTGATTATGAAAGCGTCAAAGCGATCAAGCCTGATATTCTGTATTGCTCAATCTCTGCTTTTGGACAGGAGGGGGCGCTCGCGCATCATCCTGCGCATGATATGGCTGTGCAGGCGCTTGCAGGGTTTCTGGCTGTCAATGATGGGCCAGATGGCACACCAGTTGTGCCGGGAGCGGCGAGTGCGGATATGGCCGCTGGTCTGACGGCCTTATCTGCCACGCTTATGGCTTTGATTGGAAGAGATCGAACGGGAGAGGGCGCTTATATCGACTGCGCTATGTTCGATAGTATTCTGCCATGGTGTGCGCACACCGCAGGCAGCGCCATTGCGGGCGGCGATAGTCCTGTATCCTCGCAGCAAAGATCGCTGGGCGGGGCGGGTTTCTATCAGGTCTATAAAACGTCAGATGGCCAGCATGTGGCGCTAGGTGGGCGAGAGATGAAGTTTGCCCGCAATCTGCTGACCGCGCTCAATCGTAAAGACCTGATCGAACACGCAGAACGCGAAGCGGGGGAGCAGGGCGAATTGATAGCTTTCTTGCGCGAAACCTTCTCCCAGCGGACGCGTGATCAATGGGTGGAGTGGTTTGCCGATAAGGATGTGGCCTTTGCTCCCGTTCTCAATTTTCGCGAAGCACTGGATGAGCCTCATATTGCGGAGCGCGGTATCTGGGTCGAAGCCAAAAACGGCGCGCATCATATTGCCCCTTCCATTCGCTTTGCTGGAGGGGAATGGACACCGCGGCCTGCTCCTTCGCTAGGAGGAAAATAAGAGGTCAGTAGGCTAGGGTCCTGACCCTGGGTGATCTTACTTTTCCGCACAGCGAGCAAAGCCTTTGAGGACATTCCGAGATGACCTTTATTGGCAATATTGGCTACGGTCTGGATACGCGGCGATTACACCGCCGTTCCTCGAACAAGGGAACTTCAACCCATGCGCATTATCGTACCTTTCAATCTAAAGCCTGGCACTGACATTGCTGAATACGAAGCTTGGGCAAAGAACGAAGACATTCCGGCCGCAGGCTCCCTGCCATCGGTGAATAGCTTCACCGTGCACAAGGCAATGGGCCTATTCGGTGACCCCGATACACCGCCGCCTTATGCCTATTTTGAAGTGCTCGACATTACGGATTTGGACGCTTTCGTAGCGGATGTCTCTGATCCTGAGTTTCAGGCTAAAGTCGCACCCTTTCAAGAATACGCCGATGCACCCCAGTTTATCTTGACGCAGGAAATTTGATCCATGGGCAAGTTCACAGGCAAAACCATCGTCGTCACCGGCTCCGGTAAGCAAAAGGGCTTGGGCCAAGGCATTTTGCAGGCCTTTGCTGATGAAGGTGCGAATTGCGTCGTTTCCGATCTTACGATTGATGCAGAGGCGGAAGCTGTAGCCGAAGAACTGCGTGCGCGAGGCGCAAAGGTTGCGATGATCGCCTGCAATGTTGGCAAAGCCGAGGATTGTCAGGCTCTTGTTGCGAAAGCTTGTGAGCAATTTGGAACCGTCGATGTGTTCGTCAACAATGCGGGTATTGGCTTTAAGATGAAGGCCCTATTGGACGTCGATGTTGAGGAAGAATGGGATCAGGTCATCGGCGTTAATCTGTCCGGTGCGTTCTACGGAACGCAAGCGGCAGCGCGCGCCATGTTGGCAGCGGGCAATGGCGGTCGGATTATCAATATCGCATCGCAGGCGGCCAAAACCGGCTTTCCTCATTTGGCAGCCTATGTGTCCTCAAAGCACGGTATGCTAGGCCTAACGCGCGCATCCGCTGTCGAGCTAGGAGCACATGGTATCACCGTGAATGCCGTTTGCCCAAACCACGTAACCACTGGCCTTGGCGCTAAGCAGAACGCCTATTTTTCCAAGCTTTTGGGCTTTGCCAGCGTTGAAGATTACCTTGCCAATATGAGCGCAAAGAATCCAATGGGCCGCCCCGGTCTGCCCAGTGATACAGCCGCTGCCTGTCTATGGCTGGCAAGCGAAGAGGCAGGCTATGTGACAGGGGAAGGGCTCAATATAAGCGGCGGTGAGGAAATGCATTAAGGTATCGGAGCGGATACAAATGCGTTTTGGATGCGTTGACTCTGAGTAAAACAGGCAAGTTTGGAGCGGAGAACCCAGCGTGAGTGTAAGGCTCGAAATTGATGGTCCGATTGCACATCTACTGATTGACCGCCCGGAAAAGCGCAACGCTTTCAATCTAGCGATGTGGGAAGCAATCCCTGAGCTTTTAGAGCGCGCTTTGGAAACGCAAGGTGTCCGTCTTTTGGTGCTGCGTTCCTCGCAAGATGAGGGCGTTTTTTGCGCTGGCGCCGATATCAAGGAATTGCTCGCGAACAAAGATGATGCTGATTGGCGGGCAGCTAACCAAGCGGCCATTAACCGAGTGCAATACGAGCTTACGCGAGCGGATTTGCCCACTCTTGCTTTGATAGGCGGGGATTGTGTCGGTGGTGGTTGCGGGCTTGCGCTCGCATGCGATTTGCGTGTGGCAATCAGCGACAAAGCGCGTTTTGGAATCACGCCTGCAAAGCTTGGCCTTGTTTATCCCATGCATGATGTGAAGCTATTGACCGATCTCGTCGGACCTGGGCAAGCAAAGCGCATACTCTACACCGGCATGCTTTTAAGCGCCGAGGAAGCTTTGAGCATTGGCTTGATTGAGCAAATTGCTCCTGATCCCAACGCTTTGATCGAAGCGATTTTGTCGGCAAGCCCGCATTCTATTCGCGAAAGCAAAAAGTTTGTTCGCAGGGCCCTTGATGGGCAGAGCGACGATGATGAAGCCACGCTGAGTGTGTTTGCTGAAGCTTTCGCAGGCCCGGACTTTCTCGAGGGCACAACAGCCTTCATCGAGAAGCGAGCTCCTGAATTTAAAGCAAGTCCCAATTCCTAGCGTCCGTCCCTTTGCCCCATTGGGTCGCCCATCGGTGTTGGCCAATTCTCCGCTGGTTGGTGAATTATGGGCCAAACCATCACAAGGTATCTGCAGGTGCTTATTCCCATGCGAGTAAGAGGCACCGACATGAACCGTAAATCTGTTTTCTCTCCTCCTCGTCAACTGCTCGCTTTGGCGGCTTTGGCTTGCGCAACAGCTTGCGTGCCTGCGGGGCCTGATGTGGAGACCGTTCGCTCAACCGCCGACCTTCCCAATGAAAAAGCAGCGGTGCAATCGCGTTACACAGAAGCAGAAGAGGCCGTCTATTTGGCTCGCTTTAAGGCATTGGCTGAAGGAGGCAGCGGCAGCTCTGGCCTCAGCGCATATGACCCGCTTGAGCCTGTAGCGGGTGCAACTGAAGTCACAGCATTTCCAGCAAGCACTGCGGTCACTCTTTCGCAATCCGCAATTGAGGAGGCCACGGCCTATGCTGCTGATCGTAACAGTTCTGCGTTCATCATTTGGCGCGATGGAGCGATCGAACAGGAAGCCTATTTCGGCGATTATACCGCTGACACCCCGCTGGTTTCAAAGTCCCTTTCAAAGCCCGTAACCGCTCTGATCGTAGGGCGTGCTTTGCAGCAAGGTTACATTCAATCTCTCGATCAGCCAGTTGCTGATTTCATTACTGAGTGGAAAGGCGATGCGGAACGCGAAAAGATCAAAATCCGCAACCTGCTTGATATGCGCGCTGGCTTTCTCAGGCAGAATTTTGCAACCGATCCAGAGGACATTCTCAATCGCGCCTATCTTCATCCGCGCCATGATGAGGTGATAATCAACGATTACCCTCTCACACATGAGCCGGGCACGCGGTACGAATATTCGAACGCCACGTCCGAAATGATCGCGCCTGTAATCGAGCGTGCAACCGGCATGCGATATAGCGAGTATCTGACAAAGGCGCTGCTTGAACCGCTGGGTGCTGCGGGCGGGTCTATTTGGGTGAACCGCGAAGGCGGCACAGCGCATTCGGGTTGCTGCATGCTTGTGCCTGCTCGCAGCTATCTCAAAATGGGTGTGCTGGTGCTGCAAGATGGCATTTGGGAAGGCACTCGCTTGCTTCCCGAAGGTTACGTCACTGAAATGCGCACAGCTACGGCGCAGAACGTGCACTATGGTCTCGGCCTATGGCTGGCTGGCCCTTACGTAGAGCGCCGCGGATTTGCGAACCCTTCGATTGAATTTGGCAAAGTGCTGCACAGCGAGCCGTACGCCGATAAGGACATTTATCTGTTTGATGGCAATGGCAATCAGACCGTGACGATGATCCCGTCCAAAAACATTGTTGTCCTGCGTCTTGGAGGACGCCCCCCGCGCGATGCTGAATGGGATAACACGGTTCTTCCAAACATGCTTATTCGTGATCTGAGCGAAAACGGCGGAGAAGACCTGCCAGAGCCCCAAGGCATGACGGAGAAACAAAGCTGATGGCTGCAAGTGTTGCCAGCACGCCTGCTGATCCCTCATCCGAGGTGACGGCAGAAGAAAAGCTGCCGTTTGGCTTGAAGCTTGGCTGGGCGAGCGGTGCGTTTGGCGTATCGATCTTGATGAACGGGATCTCTGGTGTGATCCTTGCTTTTGCAGGCACTATTCTGGGTATTGATCCGTGGCTTGCAGGCGCCGTTATCTTTGCGAGCAAGTTGTTTGACGTGGTCACTGATCCAGTGGTCGGGATGTGGAGTGACAAGCACCGTTCTTCTAGAGGGCGTCGCAGACCCTTCCTCACGTGGGGCGCATTCTTGAGTGCGACGAGCTTTGCTCTGATTTTTACCACTCCGGTCTTCGACAATCAGTACGTCACCGCTTTGTATCTATTCGGTGCCCTGTGCGTTTATGCTTTCGGCTACACCTTGTTCAATATTCCGTACATGTCGATGCCGGCAGAGATGACGGACGATTATCACGAACGATCATCCATTCACGCCTACAGGATCGTGTTTGTCGCGCTCGGCGGAATGGTAGCCAGTTCGGGCATCAAGTTTGCTCTGGCTGAGCTTGGGGAAAACGAAATTGAAAGTTGGCGCCTAATTGGTTTGGCGTGTGGCGCCATTATCTTGGTCAGCCTCCTCACTGCTTATTTCAGTACTGCCAGAGCTCGTTTCACCGAAGGTTCAGTCGATATCGGCGAATCGAAAATTCAACAATTACGACGAGAATCTGGAGCCGTTCTGGGCAATCGTTACTTTGTCCGGCTCATTGGAGTGAAGTTTGCACAATTGATGGGCGTGCAGACCGTCGGCGCTGCAATGTTTTATTTCTTTTTGCAGTATCTTCAAACCAGCCTGGAAACGCTGGCTGTGTTTGGTGTGATTGTAACCGCATCGACCATCATTTTTGCGCCAATCATGGTTCAGTTTTCGAAAGCCTATGGGAAAAAGGCCGCATATTATTTGGCCGCTGGTGCCTCTATTACGTACGCTCTGAGCTGGTCTTTCGCTGTGCCCGGGGAACCCGAATGGCTTATATTGGTGCGTGGTACGGTTGTGGGCATTGCCTTTGGTGGCAACGTCGTGATGGCCATGAGCATGCTCACTGATATCATCAACGAAGATGCCAATCGCACAGGCGTGCGCCGTGAAGGGGCATTTACCGCGCTTTATAGCTTCGTCGAAAAGCTGACGGGCGCTATAGGTCCATTAATCGTGGGGATCGCGCTTAGCTTTGTTGGGTTTGATAAAAATCTGCCATTCGGCGCTGACCAAGGCGAAAACGTAAACACCGCTTTGTTGCTTGCAGTTTCGTGGCTGCCCACCATTTTCAATCTCATCGCAATTTGGCTGCTTTCTGGATACGATCTCACCGAAGAAGATGTGCAAAGAGTAGCCGATGAAAAGACCGTAGGAACCCAGACATGAACCAACACATCAACGCCCCTGAACTTCGCCAGCGCGGGCGCGCTTCAGTGGACTTTTTGGTCCAGATGCTCAAGTCCTCAGGCCCGATCTTTGCGGAAGTAAACAGCACGATTGCGGCGAAATTGCCTGATCCTTCTGTGCTGCCCGATGACATTGAAGAACGGCACGAAGCCATGGAGGAATTGCTCTCAGGCAGCGATGCTTTCGCCACTCAAAAACTGCTGGGCGATTGGCATGGCCGTATGCATGGAAAAGTTGCTGCTGAAGCATTCGATGAAATCGCCAATGACCTTGTCCCAGCTATGGAGGCAACATCTAAAGGCCCGGCCACACTTGAGCTTGATCCCGATATTGAATTTCCCGACTATTATGACGGGGTAAATTTCCACCGCACATCTGGCGGTTGGACCGAGAACGCCAATCAAGGTTTCATTCATGGCGAGATAATTCATCGCAAAATGATTGGTGTGACATTTCCGGGTGGTATCTTTCAGCAACGGCAGAATGTCGCTGCAATGGCGCCGCGTGATGATTATGCGAACATCCTCGATATGGGCTGTTCGTCAGGCCACTTCACTTTTGCTCTGGCGAAAACTTATCCTGATGCGCAAATCACAGGCATCGATTACGCCGCTGAAATGATGGAGCATGCGTGGCGCACAGCCAACGCCAATGGCTGGAATTGGAAACTGTATCAGCGCGGTGCTGAAGCGACCGGTTTTGATGATGCGAGCTTCGATCTTGTCACCAGCTACATCGTTCTTCACGAAATGCCCGAACATGCGATCCGAGACATGTTTGCAGAGGCGTTCCGAGTTCTTGAGCCGGGCGGCGACCTGCTTATGTCGGATGTCACAAGGTATAAAGACCTTGATAAGCTTTCCGTTTGGAAAGCGGATCGCGGCGCGAAATTTGGTGGTGAGCCTCATTGGCGCGAGTCCGCGCAGCTTGATTTCGCTGAGATCGCCCGTGAAGCAGGCTTTGTTGATGTGAAAGCCGAAGGGCAATACCCGCATGTCGTGCAGGGAAGGAAGCCTGCATGACGAACACCGACCCCAAGAGCTTTAACTTACCAGACGGCCGAATTTTATCAGAAGCTCAAATCGATAATTTGGGCCGTGCGCTTGTGACGTTGATGCGCGAAGTGGTGGTCTTGAATGACCGGGTGCAGGTGATGGAGACCTTGCTTGATCAGCAAGGTGTTGTTGCATCCGAAGCGATTGATACTTTCCAGCCCGATGAAGCGTACAAAGCTGCCAGCGAAGCCGCGATGAGCAAAATCGTCAGCAGCGTTATGGCATCGCTGCAAGGCGCCGACGGTGATCCTTCACAGTAAAGCGTAAAGCACTCCCGCGGCCAATGCGGCCAAAGTACCCCAGCCAATAAAACGCATATTGCGCTCTGATCGCAGTTTGAGCCGCTCAATCTCAGTGTAAGGTAAGTCCGGGTTCTGCGTCAGCAAGAACGCGTGTTTATCAACAAAGAACGGCACGATCATATTGAGCACCCGCTGAACTACAAATTTCAACGTCCATTTGCGGGTTGCCCATTTGCGTGTTGAATATTGTTCCGGAAACACGGTTTGAACTAGCCGGACCAAGGCTTTTGATTCCGGCAAGCGTTTAACCGCGTAAGTATCCGCTGCCTCGCGCCAATTATCACTGGTCTCGATTTCTTGCGCGAGCAGTTCCAAATCCTCCAGCGCTGAATTCACGCCCAGCCCCAAATCCGGAGGAAATGCGTGGGCGGCATCGCCGATTAGCAAGAGTTTGGTTTGCTTTTCGCCTTGCCCCAGATCGACGCTAATATTGGCCGCATATTGAGGTTCGGGGAATTGGCCAGGGCGAAGCGACACAAAATCCTCTGCTTCACTTAATGGTACCAGCGACCTGATATCGAGCTGCGGATAGGATTGCTCCAGAAATTCCAGCAAGCTCTCAGCATCCTCAATCGTCCAAATGTGATGGTCTTTCTCACGGATAATATTGAGGCTGCGGGGTTGATTTTGGCCGGCAACCGGAAACGCAAAGAGTGAACCCATCCGTTTGAAATCGGTAAATGCGGAGGGGAATACATATGCAAGAGCCTTGTCGTTGACCGCTACTTGTCCATCAGCCGCAGAGAATTCCGGCGGAAAATTGAGAACGCGATACCGCATCAAAGCCGATGGCGAACGGCATTCAGTCATGGTGAAGTGAGATGCGGGCACTTCGGGCCGCGCTTCAGCTGCGCTTCGCATCGTAGATGCCAAACCATCGCAGGCCAAAATGAGATCGGGCGCGAAGCTTCGCTTATCGCCAGAGGGGCCCGTAAGAGAAACTGTTATTTGGTTCGTCTTAGGATCATCGATCAATTCTTCGACCGAATGGCCATAGAGCAATTCGATACGATCAGATCCGCGTTCTAAGATCGTCTCTGCCAACAATGTCAGAAGGTTGCGCCGGGTGGTCCAGTAGCAAGTTGGCCTGTCGGGATCGATAATAGGAATTTGCGACGTCTTTGATGTTCCGTCAGGATTTACGAGAGTGGCAGTAAAAGCAGTGTTCGCCACCCCGACATCGGGCAGGGCATCGGCAACGCTCACACGCTCCAGCAATTTCTGCCCGCGCCCATCGATCTGATAATTGAAGGATTTGTTCTTCTCAAAATCTTTTGGAGATGTTCGGCGTTCCGCGACGACGATGTCCTGCCACCCCAATTGATCAAACAATAACGCCGCTGCCAGTCCGCTAGGCCCGCCGCCCGCTATGAAGACTGATTTTTTGATCATGGTTTGCAAGATGAAGATTTGGAGGGATGAAAGATGCGGGAATCAAGATGCTCACCAGTGATCGGATAAACGAGACTGTGAGCGTGAAAAAAATGCAATATTTAGGCGCTCAATCAAGCAACAATGCCCTTTAGGCGGACCAAAATGAGGCTGCGATTTCTCTGAAGAATGGAGATTCGGGATAAAATCGAGCGGTTAATCACCCTGTCTAACCGCCGAATGGATAAATACCCGTAATTGTCTGAAGCGCAAGCGCATGCAATTCACGAATGACCCATCAACCCTTTGAGGAGGTATATTTGATGGCGGTAATGAAAAAAGTTCGGGGCACTGCGCAATTGTTCGCGACTACGGGGATGGCAGTCGCGCTAATGGGGGGCGCAGGCACTGCCGCTTTCGCGCAAGATGGAGACACTGAGGCAGCGCCAGCTGACGACGATAACGTCATCATCGTTACCGCCCGTTTCCGCGAAGAGAACATCCAAGATGTTCCAATTGCGATCACCGCATTTGATGAAGAGGCGTTCGTGAAGCGCTCCATTCAAAATCTTGATGATGTAGCCCGTCTTACTCCGGGCCTGAGCTTTGAAGATTTCACCGGTGGTTTTGCTACTCCTGTTATCCGCGGGCAATCTCAGACACGCATTACTTCGCTAGAGCAGAACGTTTCGACCTTCCTCGATGGCGTTTATATCCCTCGTTCATGGGCAATTGATCTTGGTACGATCAACCTTGAACGGATCGAAGTGGTGAAGGGCCCACAAAGCGCGCGTTATGGTCGCAATGCTTTCTCAGGCGCGATCAACTATGTGCCTTTCAAAGCCGGTATTGAAGACCGCGATATCAGCGGAACGATCACTGGTACGATTGGTGACAACGAGCGCTTTGACGGCGGTGTTCGTTTGAATTTCTCTCCCACCGATTCCTTCGCAATGGCATTCTCATATGACCGTTCAACATTTGATGGCACTTGGGAAAATGACCACCCGTTTGCAGACATTGATCTTGATGAGGGCACTCAAGGAAATGTTGGTGGCTGGGACAATGAAGCGATTTCAGCATCATTTCTTTTCGAGCCATCTGATGTGTTCAGCCTTGAGGCCAGCTACAACAACTTTGATGTCGAAAACGAGGCGCGGGCAGGTCAGAACAATGATGAATCCGCCCGGGTTCTGAACTGCGGTTCAACAATCGCAGGAAACCCGCGTTTGTTCTGCGGCGAACTGCCAGAAGCAACCGAAACCTCTATTACAGACCCGCGCAATATTGGCGTATATTCAAACACCGATATCTTCCGCGCTGCTGTAAACCTATCGCCTCTTGATGCGCT
>JBCAZT010000025.1:0-28357 GCA_038532855.1 Pseudomonadota bacterium | reverse complement strand
GGTTTGCGTTACCGGCACAAGAACTGCGCCCATATGTGTCGGCATACTCATGGACGCAGCTAAAGCCCCTCCCAACTCGCGATTGGATTGAAGATATTCTGCTACCTTCTTGGGCGAACGTTTGGATCGGTGATGGATCGTGGGAAGTGTGCAAAATGGGGGACACTGAAGTTCAACCCGCCTCCCGTCTCTCGATCACTGGACCAACAACGCAGGCAGGGTATTTCCGATCACGTGGCGGGCGAATTTGGAGCATAGGACTCATGCCGCTTGGCTGGGCGTCTTTCTTCGATGTGAAAGCCTGCGATTACGCCAATATCAGCAGCGACGGATTGGCAGACGATGCTTTTTCAGCATTCCGCCCACTCTCTGCTGCCTTGTCAGCAAGCTCTGGAGAGTTTGAAGAGGAATTGGCTTTGGTCGAAGCCCATGTGGCGAAAATACAGCTTAAACAAAGCTCTGACGAAGCCATGATCTCCGCGATCAATGAAGCATTGATCGAGCCCAAGCTTGCTGCTGTAAACGATCTGGTGGACAAGACAGGCTTGAACATCCGCACGCTAGAACGTGTGTCCAAACGAGCGTTCGGTTTCAGTCCGCAAACGCTTTTGCGCAGGCAGCGATTTTTGCGATCGCTGGCGAAATTTATGATCACGCCGTCGTCTAAATGGCGCGAAGTCTTGGACGATCAGTACTATGATCAGGCGCAGTTTTCCCGCGATTTCAAAATCTTTATGACCATGGGGCCGCGCGAATATGCCAAGCGGGACAGGCCAATATTTGATGCTTCCGTCCGCGCTCGTGAGGCCATGCTTGGGAAGGCGGTACAAGCATTGCACTCGCCAGATCCGTCAAAATCAGACTAGAGACAAAGTCCCAGGCGCCAGAATAAGGCAGCGATACTGCAATCCAGCTTTGCAACTCAGCCGATTTGCCGCTAGCGGACCGGCACACGTTAGCAGGCTCGAAAATGACTGATTTGACTTCTCAAAAAAAAGCAGCGCTGGATGCAATTGCTGCTGCTGACACGCTCGATGCTTTAGAAGCGGTGCGTCTTGATGCCTTGGGCAAAAAAGGCTGGGTGAGCATTGCGCTCAAAACTCTTGGCCAGATGTCGCCCGAGGAACGCTCTGAAGCGGCCCCTGCTATTCAGGCGGTGCGAGGCGATGTGGCTGGCGCGATTGATGCGAAAAAAGCGGAATTGGAAGCTGCCGCTCTGGAAGCGCAATTGGCAGCTGAAACGATCGATCTAACCTTGCCAGCGCCCGATCTTCCAAAAGGATCAGTCCATCCTGTCAGTCAGGTTATGGATGAATTGGCAGAGATATTTGCAGATCTGGGCTTCGCAGTCGCAACAGGCCCAGAGATTGAGGATGATTGGCACAATTTCACCGCGCTGAATATGGACGAAAGCCACCCTGCGCGAGCCATGCATGACACCTTCTATTTCCCCGATAAGGCGGCCGATGGGGCAAGTATGCTGCTTCGCACGCACACCTCGCCTGTACAAATCCGCAGCATGAAAGACCAAGGTGCGCCGATCCGGCTGATAGCGCCGGGCCGCGTCTATCGATCAGACAGCGATGCCACCCATACGCCAATGTTCCATCAGGTCGAAGGGCTCGTAGTGGATGAGGATATCCATCTGGGCCATCTTAAATGGACCCTTGAAACCTTCTTCAAGGCCTTCTTTGAACGCGAAGACATAACTCTGCGTTTGCGCCCCTCCTATTTCCCCTTCACAGAACCTTCTGTTGAAGTTGATGTGGGCTATTCCAATGAAGGGGACCGCCGTGTCGTAGGTGGCCATGGCGATGCGCCGGGCCATGATTGGATGGAGTTGGGTGGCAGCGGCATGGTGAACCGCCGCGTGCTCGAATTTGCCGGTATTGATGCCGACAAATACCAAGGCTTTGCATTCGGTCTCGGCATCGATCGGATTGCGATGCTCAAATACGGTATGAATGATTTGCGCGCTTTCTTTGACGGCGATCCGCGTTGGCTGTCGCATTATGGCTTCGCCGCGGTCGATCAACCGACCCTTTCTGGCGGAGTGGGAGTGCGGTCATGAAGTTCTCTACCACGTGGCTGAAAGATCACCTCGACACGCAAGCGAGCCTGTCTGAAATCACCGATGCATTGAACGCCATAGGCCTTGAGGTTGAAGGCGTTGAAGACCCCGCTGAAATGCTCAAAGGCTTTACTGTCGCTCACGTTATAAGCGCGGAAAAGCATCCGGATGCTGACAAGCTGCAAGTTCTCAGAGTGGACACAGGCGAAGGGGAGCCGCTTCAAGTCGTTTGTGGCGCTCCCAATGCGCGTGCCGGGATGAAAGGCGTGCTTGGTCTTCCCGGCGCGGTCGTCCCATCCAATGGTATGGAACTGCGTAAAGCAGCCATTCGCGGCGTGGAATCAACTGGCATGATGTGTTCAGCGCGTGAGTTAGATTTGGGCGATGACCATGATGGGATCATCGAGTTGCCAGACGATGCAAGCGTCGGACATTCTTTCGCCAATTATCAAGGCTCATCCCCGATCATTGATGTCGCCATTACGCCCAACCGCCCTGATTGCATGGGCGTTTATGGTATTGCGCGCGATCTGGCGGCGGCAGGTTTGGGGGTTCTGAAACCCATCGCCTTTCCGAAATTCACGGAACATGGCGCTTGCCCCATCGAAATTCGCACTGATGATGCTGAAGGGTGTCCTGCCTTTTATGGCCGCGTCATCAAAGGCGTTAAAAACGGACCATCACCTGATTGGCTGCAGCAGCGCCTGAAAAGCGCAGGCCAGCGACCGATTTCTTTGTTGGTGGACCTCACCAATTACTTGATGCTTGCCTTTGGTCGGCCTGCGCATGTCTATGACCTGGCAAAGCTTAATGGCGCGGTCACAGCGCGCCGCGCAAAGCCGGGTGAGCAGGTCCTGGCTTTAAATGAAAAGACCTACACGCTTGATGAAAGCATGGTCGTCATCGCAGATGATAAGGAAGTGCACGATATTGCCGGTATTATGGGCGGTGAGAATTCTGGCGTGCAAGATGATACGACCGATGCGCTGCTAGAAATCGCCTATTTCGACCCGCCGCGTATTGGTGTGACGGGCCGTAAGCTCGGCCTAGCCTCTGATGCCCGCACCCGGTTTGAGCGCGGGGTTGATCCTGCGTTCTTGGACGATGGGCTCGATCTTCTCACTGGTCTGATTGTCGAATTGGCAGGCGGTGAAGCCAGCGAAAAAGTGCACGCTGGCACGCCGCCAAAAGATGCCAAAACGCTTGCCTTCGATACGGCTCTAACGGCTAAACTAGGCGGCATCGAAGTCCCCGTCGACGAGCAGAAACGCATTTTGGAAAGTCTCGGCTTCGAGGTTGCCGATGGCTGGCAGGTCACCTGTCCGCTACGCCGCCACGATATTGAAGGCCCCGCTGATCTTGTTGAAGAAATCGTGCGTATTCACGGTCTTGATAAGGTGGAAAGCGTTCCCTTGCCGCGTGCTCAAGGCGTCGCACGGCCTACGGCGACTCCGCAACAAGTTATGGAGCGCCGCATTCGCCGGGCGGCTGCAGCCAGTGGCCTTCATGAAGCGATTACCTGGTCCTTTCTGCCGACACAAGAAGCCGACCATTTTGCACCGGAAGGCGATCCGCTTTGGGTGCTCGACAACCCGATTAGCGAAGACATGAAAGTAATGCGCCCCTCGCTCATTCCAGGGCTATTGATGGCGGCGAAACGCAACGCTGACCGAGGCGCTGAAACAACCCGCATGTTTGAATTGGGCCGCCGTTATTTCCGCGGGAAAGACGGCCTGAGCGATGAACGGTCCACTTTGGGCGTGCTGCTGGCTGGCAATAAAGAGCCACGCCGTTGGGCATCTGGCAAAGCTGTGGGTTTTGATGCGTATGATGCCAAATCCATCGCGCGCGCATTGCTTGAATATGCCGACGCGCCGGTGATGAAGCTGCAAACCATGGGCGAGGCAGGGGCGCAGTTCCACCCCGGCCAATCCGCAACTTTGCGCCTTGGTCCCAAGAACATTCTTGCGCGATTTGGGATGGTGCATCCTGCGACGCTCAAAGCGTTTGATATGGCGGGGCCAGTTGCAGCAGTTGAGCTGTTTCTCGACACCATTCCGGCCAAAAAGGCATCCAAAGGCCCTGTCAGTTTTGCCCGGCCAACCTATTCGCCGCCTGCTCTCCAATCGGTAACACGCGATTTCGCCTTCTTTGTCAGAAGTGATTTGGCAGCGAGCGATCTTGTACGTGCGGTAATGTCAGCAGACAAAGTCAACATTGTCAGCGCGCGTGTTTTCGATGTGTTTACAGGCGATGGAGTGCCAGAGGGTAAGAAATCGCTCGCGCTTGAAGTGACGCTGCAACCGCAGGAAGAATCTTACAAAGATAAGGATTTGAAAGCCGTTGCGGATGCGATTGTCGCATCGGCTGGGAAACTGGGTGCAGAGCTGCGGGGGTAGGTCTGCTGCTCTGAAAAACGGGTGCCACTGTACTTTATTCGGCCCAACCATCCGATTTTTCTGAACCGGATTCAGCCCAGTCCTCACCATATTTGTCAGCGAATTCTCTTTGCTTCACTTTGTCATACATCTTTTGTTGCATTTCGCCCATCGCTTGACCCGATTGGTTTAACTGATCGAGCTTCTCGCGAGCTTCAGGGTTGGCTTCGATCATCGCTTTCGCCACGCTTGGCGTTGCAAACAGCATATCAAATGGCCGCCCCTCTATTGCGGCTGTGACATGCTCTTCGGCCAATTCCTGAAACATTCCGCCAACAAGACTGCTTTCAGCGTTGCTTTCGCCAAGCTTGCCATGAATGTCTTGCGCTTGCGTTATGACGCGCGAGCCTGAACCATCTGCGCTGACTTGCGCGACAATACGCATTTGTTCAGCGCCCATTTTATCGACGAGGGCAACAACCACGACATCATCGCTGGGGCGAGTTACAGATCTTGCAGCGATAGTATCGCCGAACATGTGATAAGGCATGTCCTGCTTTTCGATAGCTGAGAGCACATCTTCAGGTGACTTCTCGTAATAAGTGCCCGATGGGCTGCATGCAGCCAGCGTTGCGGCGACCACCACGCCCAAAGCAAATTTCTTAAAGAGCATAATAAGACCCCTGTTGCGCGCGCAATTCTTACTGCAAATCCTTTCTTTTTGGTCAATTTCGACAAGCATAAGGATGGTTGGGCGCTTCGTGATGGACGAAACCAGCGGGGCAAGCTAATCGGCGCAGCCCATGTCTGAAGTTACATCCAATCGCCGCACCTTTGCGATCATCTCGCACCCTGATGCGGGTAAGACCACGCTTACCGAGAAGCTGCTGCTGCAAGGCGGCGCTATCCATCTTGCGGGCGAAGTAAAGGCGCGCGGTGATCAACGCCGAGCGCGCTCTGATTGGATGAAGATCGAACAGCAGCGCGGTATCTCTGTCACATCCAGCGTGATGACGTTTGAGAAAGAATATGATGGTGGGACGATCACGTTCAATCTGCTTGATACGCCGGGCCACGAAGATTTCTCCGAGGACACATATCGCACACTGACAGCTGTTGATTCGGCTGTGATGGTGATCGACGCAGCAAAAGGTATCGAGCCGCAGACCCGCAAATTGTTTGAGGTGTGCCGATTGCGAAGCGTGCCGATTATCACTTTCGTCAACAAGGTTGACCGCGAAGGGCGTGATCCTTTTGAAACGCTTGATGAAGTGGCCGATATGCTCGCGCTGGACGTGAGCCCCCAAAGCTGGCCCATCGGCATGGGCGGCCAGTTCGAAGGCATTCTTAACTTTGCCGATGGCACTGTAAGCCGACCCGAGGGGCCATCCAAAGAGTTTCTCGGTAAGCGCGATCAAGACCCCACCATCCCCGAAGAGTTCGCCGAAGAGGCAGAGCTTGCCCAAGTCGGCTATCCAGAATTTGATGAAGAGGCCTATCGCAATGGCGATTTGACGCCGGTCTATTTCGGATCTGCGCTTAAGAATTTCGGCGTCACTGAATTGATCGACGCTATAGCCAAGCACGCGCCCCCACCGCGCGCGCAACCTGCGGGTGATGACAAGATTGCGCCCGATCATGGGGAAGTCACTGGCTTCATCTTCAAAGTCCAGGCCAATATGGACCCCAATCACAGGGACCGTATCGCGTTCATGCGGCAAGTCTCTGGGACGTTCAAACGCGGCATGAAGCTTACCCCATCGGGGCTGGGCAAACCCATTGCAATCCATTCGCCAATCTTGTTCTTCGCCCAAGATCGCGAAATTGCTGACACAGCCGAAGCGGGAGACATTATCGGCATCCCAAACCACGGGACTTTGCGTGTGGGCGATACGCTGAGCGAAAAAGATCAGGTGCGTTTTACCGGCCTTCCCAATTTTGCGCCTGAAATCCTGCGCCGGGTTCAATTGAAGGACCCGACCAAGACCAAACAGCTGCGCAAGGCATTGGATGACCTTTCCGAAGAAGGCGTGATCCAGGTTTTTTATCCAGAGATCGGTGCGCAGCATATTGTCGGCGTTGTCGGCCAGCTTCAGCTTGATGTGCTGATTTCGCGGCTTTCGGCGGAATACAAAGTCGAGGCAGCGCTTGAGGCGGCCCCTTTTGCCACAGCGCGCTGGCTTAAGGGCGATGCTAAAGCGATGAGTGAATTTGAAAGCTTTAACCGCGCGAACCTTGCCAAAGACCGTGATGGTGATCTGGTGTTTATGGCCAAAAGCCCGTGGGACGTGAATTATCAGGTTGAAAAGAACCCCGAGCTTACCTTTTCAGCGACGAAAGAACGGTAAGCTTGCAGCAGTGATAAGTTCACGGCAAAGCGGGCCTTATGAACGGCGCAGGACCAACATCGCAAACTTTCATCTCACAGCGGTTGAAGCTTAACTACTTCGATTGGGGTAATGAGGAAAAACCGCCGCTCGTGCTTGTCCATGGTGGACGGGATCATGCGCGCAATTGGGATTGGACAGCCGAAGCGTTGCGCGACGATTTCCATATCGTTGCGATGGATCATCGCGGGCACGGCGATAGCGATTGGGTGTCGGATGGAAACTATAACGCCAATGATATGGTCTACGATCTTGCACAATTAATCCACCAATTGGGGCGCGGCCCTGTTCGAATTGTTTCGCATTCCATGGGCGGCAATGTTGCTTTGCGATATGCGGGCATGTTTCCTGATATGGTGACAAAGCTGGTAGCGATAGAGGGTCTTGGCCCATCGCCTGAGTGGAAGGCAGAACAGCGCAAAACTCCTTATCCAGAGCGTATGGCAAAATGGATTGCTAAAAAACGCAAGGCTGCCGGGCGCACTCCGCGCAAATATGAAAGCATCGAAGCCGCCTTTGCGCGGATGATTGAGGAAAATTCATACCTCACCGAGGCACAAGCGCGGCATCTCACTATTCACGGCGTCAACCGTAATGAAGACGGTACCTATAGCTGGAAGTTTGATCCGCATCTTAATGTGTGGGGCGTTGAAGATGTGGCGGATGAATTTGTCGAAACAATCTGGGGCGCTATCTCGTCACCCACCTTACTTTTGTATGGAGCCGATAGCTGGGCCTCCAACCCTCAAAAAGACGGTCGGCTGCAGCATTTCAACACGGCAAGCGTGATCGAATTTGAAAAAGCGGGACACTGGCTTCATCACGACCAATTCGACAAGTTTATCGAGGTTCTGCGCGACTTCCTGTAAGGTTTAAGGAGACCAAAAATGGCTGATTTTTTCGAAGCGCTTACTGATAAGCATGTGGCAATGATCGAAAAGCAGCCGGTTTTCTTCGTAGCAACTGCAGCGCCCGATGCGCGGATCAATCTAAGCCCGAAAGGTTATGACGCGTTTCGTGTTCTTTCGCCTACTCAGGTGGCTTATCTGGATTTGGGCGGATCTGGCAATGAAACCCATGCACATCTTGCCGCTGATGGGCGCATCACGATCATGTTCACAAACTTTGATTGGCCTGCCTTAATTTTGCGCATTTATGGCAAAGGTCGCCCGGTTCTGCCGCAAGATGATGAATGGGATGGTCTGGTTGAACACTTTACATTGATGCCCGGAACGCGCCAAATTTTCGTGATTGATGTGGAGAGCATTCAGACATCGTGCGGTTGGGGCGTACCTTTCATGAGCCTTGAAGGAGAGCGTGACACGCTGAAGAAAGCCCACCGGCAAAGTGATCCCGATGAATGGGAAGCAAAGACAGCAAAGCGCACAAGCAGTATTGACGGCCTGCCCACGCGAGCGACGGATCGTTACATTTCAGGTGATTCCTGAGGTAATTTTCGGCAAGCCAGATGGCAGCGCTACGTAACAATGCATAGAGTTCTGCCTAAATAGTAAGCAAAAGGTTAAATTTTGTGCAGCGCCTGATTGCCCGATCTCAAGCAACTCACTGAATCCCCTACGTCACCCTCCATTCCAGATTCTGGCACGCCTTTTGCTGTTGTGTGTGAGCCGGGTCGTCCGGTGGAAAAAAGGGGGCACAGATGAAGTTCATCATCGCCATCATAAAACCATTTAAGCTTGATGAGGTCCGCGAAGCGTTGGGCGCCATCGGTATTGCCGGAATGACTGTTTCGGAAGTCAAAGGATTTGGTCGCCAAAAAGGTCAAACCGAAATCTATCGCGGCGCAGAATATTCGACCAATATGCTTCCGAAAGTGAAGCTGGAAATTGCAGCCAGCGATGAAATCGCTGCTCAAGTGGTCGAAACAATCGAACAAACCGCAAATACCGAAGCCATTGGCGACGGTAAAATCTTCGTGCTCGATCTTGCATCGGCAACCCGCATTCGCACTGGCGAATCCGGCGAAACAGCACTTTAACCGGGGGACGACACGTGAAGCGTTCTAATCTGAAATTCGCTGCCCTCACTTTGGGTGCAGCTACAATTGCGCAGCCAGTTATGGCTGCCGTGCCAGAAGCCGAGGTGGTTGCACCTGGAACGGCATATATTTTGAACACGCTGCTGTTTTTGATCGGTGGCTTTTTGGTCATGTGGATGGCTGCTGGCTTTGCCATGCTTGAAGCGGGCCTTGTCCGCGCCAAAAACACATCAACGCAGTGTTTGAAGAACATCGGTCTTTATTCGATCGCTGGTCTCATGTTCTGGGTCATCGGTTATAACATTGCCTATCCCGGCTTTGGCGAAGACTCGTTGGGCCTAATTGGCGGGTTCACAGGCATCTATCCAATGCAAGGTGTGGGCGAAGCTGACACTGAAACCGGCTACTCGATTGCGTCCGATTGGTTCTTCCAGATGGTGTTCTGTGCAACCACAGCCTCGATCGTATCAGGTACAGTCGCAGAGCGCGTCAAGATCGTTCCTTTCTTCATCTTTGTGACTGTCCTGACCGGCATCATCTACCCTGTTGTTGTGAGCTGGGAATGGGGCGGCGGCTATCTTGATAGCGTGCACGGCTTCAGCGATTTTGCTGGTTCGACCCTCGTCCACTCAACAGGTGGCTGGGCGGCTCTTGTAGGAGCGATCATTATTGGTTCGCGTGTGGGCCGTTATGGTCCAGACGGCAAAGTCAATGTGTTCCCTGGCACCAATATCCCGCTTGCGACACTCGGTACATTTGTCCTGTGGCTCGGCTGGTTCGGCTTTAACGGTGCATCGCAGCTCGCTATGGGCACTGTTGGCGACGTTTCTGACGTGTCAAAGATCTTCGTGAACACCAACATGGCTGCTGCTGGCGGTGTGATTGTCGCGATCATTTTGACGCAGGTTATGTATAAGAAAGCTGATGTCACCATGGCATTGAACGGCGCTCTTGCTGGCTTGGTCTCAATCACCGCTGAACCACTTGCTCCCACCGTTGGCCAGTCGATCCTTATCGGCGGCATTGGCGGAGCGATTGTGGTCTTTACTGTTCCGATGCTCGACAAGATGAAAATCGATGACGTTGTTGGTGCAATCCCTGTTCACCTGTTCGCAGGTATCTGGGGCACGCTGATCGTGGCTTGGACTGGCGATGCTACCTTTATGGGTCAGCTGGTTGGCGTTTTGCTTACCGCGGTCTGGGTCAGCGCAGCATCAGCTGTCGTATGGCTGGCACTGAAATACACAATCGGCGTTCGTCCTTCGGAAGAAGACGAAGTCAATGGCCTCGACAAGGCGGAGATCGGGGTGGAAGCCTATCCCGAATTTGCTCGGACCTAAGTCTGAATATCGCGCGGGGCGATCGAATGTTGCCCGTCCCGCGCGGTTTGAATTGAAGTTTATCAGTTTGGCGGGGGATTTTCCTCTCCCCTTATTCCCCGCCTCACCTTGTTCCTCCTGCGAACAAACACCTTATGATGGGCCGGAGCACAGCGCTCTGGCCCCTTTTTTGGGGGCATTGGGACATTGAATGGCTCGCGCGTGCAGGCCGCGGTGTATAGCCCGGCTCAGGCGTAGGCTCTTTCGTCTGCTTTCACAAAGTCCGCGCACCTCTCGCCGATCATAATCGATGGCGCGTTGGTGTTTCCGCTGACGATCTTGGGCATCACGCTGGCATCAGCAATCCAAAGCCCATCAAGCCCGCGGAATTTCAAAGTCGGATCGACCACTGCCTCATCGTCACTGCCCATCCGGCACGTTCCAACAGGGTGATAAACCGTGTCAGAGCGTTCGCGCAGCAGATGATCGAGCGCATCGTCATCGTTCAAATCGACAGGATGGCGGTCCGTCGGGCCAAACGCTTGCAAGGGCGGTGCCTCAGCAATGCGGTGAGACAAACGCACGCCTTCACGAAGCACAGCAATATCGCGCGGATCATCGAGGAAATTGGGATCAATGACAGGCGCATCGGCTGCATTGTTTGATCCCAGCCGAACCGTGCCGCGGCTTTCAGGGCGCAGCACACAAGCATGCATGGAAAAGCCATGCGCTGTCACTTTTTCGCGGCCATGATCCTCGAGCACTGCGGGCACAAAATGCCATTGCACATCGGGTGTAGGGGCATCGGGCATCACTGACCAAAACCCACCCGATTCCGCATAGCACGTCGTCATCGCGCCTGTCCGTTTGCGCCGATGCTCGACCATTGCGGCAGCCATGCGCAAAGTGCCTTTTAAAGTGCCGCCAATAGGCACATCGCTTTCCGTTTCCCATCCAGAGACATAATCAATGTGGTCTTGAAGATTGGAGCCAACGCCCGGCTTATCGATCACCACATCAATGCCGTGGTGTTTGAGATGCTGCGCTGGGCCAATGCCAGATAGCATCAAGATTTGCGGAGTGTTAAACGCACCCGCTGATAGGATCACACCGCGTTTTGCATAGAGCATTTCAGTGCGTTTGCCTTCTCGCACCATGACGCCGGTGACACGCCCGTTTTCGATCACGAGCTTTTCAACCAGAGTATTCGTGCGGATCGCAAAATTGCCTTGTTCGCGGATCGGTTCCACATAGGCGCGCGCTGCTGACCAACGCTCGCCATCGCGTTGAGTGACTTGGTACATGCCAAAACCATCTTGTCGATCGCCGTTGAAATCCTCGTTTGTGCGCAATTGCAAAGCTTGCGCCGCTTCAACAAATGCCTCGCTGACAGGGTTGGGAGAGCGTTGGTCTGAAACAAAAAGCGGCCCGTTTGCCCCGTGATAATCATCGGCCCCGCGTTCATTGGCTTCGCTCTTTTTGAAATAAGGGAGCACATCGTTATAGGCCCAGCCATCACACCCCATCGCGGCCCAATTGTCATAATCCCATGCGGTCCCGCGGATATAGACCATGGCGTTGATCGCCGATGATCCTCCCAATCCTTTGCCGCGTGGCTGATAGCCTGTTCGCCCATTCAGTCCCTTTTGGGGGATCGTATCAAATTTGTAGTTCGACGAATTGCGGATGAAAGGCATGAAGCCCGGCGTTTTGATAATGACATTGTCATTGCGCCCGCCCGCTTCGACAAGGCACACTCTGCGCGTGCCGTCTACGGCCAATCTGCCAGCAGCCGCGCTGCCGCCGCTTCCACCGCCAATGACGATGTAGTCAAAACTGTCCATATCCTCTCCTCTTCGTCGGAGAGACTAAGCAGGTTCTGTGGTGTCCGCAATCGGGTTTTGATCGGCTACCTTTTTATCGCTGCCTGCTGCGCTCTTTTGTCGTTGGAGCCAACGCGCCCGGATCGCATCGGATGTATCGCGGCTGCCATCGTGGCTCCACCCCGGTTCGCGCAAAAGGTAGGAGAGTTTGTATCGCCATGGTGCATGCCAAATGTCGCCCAGCATTCCAATCCATTCGTGAAAGACTGACCATAGAAGGTTGAAGCTGCCCAGTTGTTTGATGATACCGTATCGTATGGTTTCATCATCGCGCTCGGGCTCGAATGTGCCGAACATCTTGTCCCAGACGATAAAAACACCTGCATAATTGCGATCAAGATAACGCGGATTGGTGGCGTGGTGGACGCGGTGATGGCTGGGCGTGTTCATCACCGCTTCGAACCAACGCGGCATTTTGTTTATCGCCTCTGTGTGGATCCAGAATTGGTACACAAGGTTAAACCCGCCCACAAAGGCGAGCATGGCAGGGTGAAATCCCGCGAACACTAACGGCAGCGCAAACAGCAATCCGAACGTGAATGAACCGGTCCATGTTTGCCGTAGGGCGGTTGATAGATTGTAGTGCTGCGATGAATGATGATTGACATGCGCTGCCCACATCCAGCGGATCCGGTGGCCTGCACGGTGGACCCAATAATATTTGAGATCATCCAGCACAAACGCCAGTGGCCATGCCCACCAAACTGCCCACCATTCCTCACCAAAATCAAACAGGCGATATTCATAGGCTGCGATAAAAATGCTGAGAGCAAACCCGCCAAACAATGCGCCCGCGATGGTTGAACCCAGCCCGAAAGTCAGACTGACCAGTGTATCTGTGGGTTCATATGCCTCAGGATTACGCTGGCGCGACCAGATCATTTCGGCAAGAATCGCTACGACAAACAGCGGAACAGCCACTTGGGTTGGAGAAAACTCTGGCATTGCAGCGCGAACTATAGGCGATTGATCGCATCCGCCCAAGAGGCAGCATCATCAAGGCTTAGCCTTACTGGGCCGAATTGCTTCTCCGCTGATCCCGGATCGACGACAATTGCATCAACTTCTTCGTGCGCGGATGCTCGGCTCGTCAGAATGCGTCCAGCAAAATGACCCCCATGTCGCTTGATCACCATGATACGTCCGGCACTTTCGCGCAAAAGCGCCGCATCTCTCTTGCGCGAGATTGAAACGCGATTTGCTTCAAACCCATCTTCAACCTGATCCGCAATTGATTTGGCCGTATCTTCGCCGTCAATCGAGGGTTTGCCGCCAAGTTTCATCCCTCGTGCCAACGCAAAAAGCGCGAGGATCGTCGCTAGCGATCCCGCAAACATCCAAAACTGCATCATATCAGTCATGGCATTTGCGATTGGCATGCGATCGCGTTTGCGGCAAGTGAGGTGCGCCTAACGCGTTGCTAGCATATCGATCATCGGGCGAATTGGCGTGATGTCATACCCGGCTGCCATGGCGGCGCTGGCAATTTCATCGGGCGATGCGCCTGCTTTTGCCTGCGCAAGCGACCAGAGAAAAGTCGAGCGTGTGCCTGAACGACAATAGGCCAGTGTTTTTCCCGGCGCCGCATCAAGAGCAGCACGCATCGCGTCCACCTGCGCCTCGCTAAATCCGGAATGGCCGATGGGGATTGGGAGGTAGTCAATGCCCTGCTCTTTGGCAGCGCCTTCTATCGCATCGCCTTGCGGGGCATCGGGATCCTCACCATCAGGCCTGTTGTTTATGATGAGCGACACACCCAGTTCTTTTGCCGCGACCAAATCGCTTATCTCGATCTGTGGGCTGGCAAGCACAGAATCACTCAATTGCCGAAAATCACTCATGACGATCCACTTCCCTTGCGCATTATGCCGAATCGCGTGCATTTTCGCAGTGCACATCCATCAATCGGCACGTTGATTGTGTTACAAATAGGCCATGCATGACCAAAAAGTTCTTCGCAAGCCGAGTATTGGGTTCGAAATTGTCACACATTTCCATCATATTGCGATTACAAGCTAAATCGTTCGCAAAGCTTCAGTTTGTGCGCTATGAAATGTGATAACGGCGCGGCTTTGCTTTTTTGGCATTTGCACCTGTCGCTAACTGGGTTCTGTCCTCGAAGTTGGCGCATATGTTTTGAGGGCAGGAATATAAGGTACGAAGTGCGTTATGGGTTACGATAGGGGACGTCGGCGCGGCAAGGATAAGCGCGACGGTTTCGGTGAAGACGGTTTTGATCCGTTTGGTGGCGGCATGGATGGCTTTGCTCCGCCCAGCGACTTCGGGAATGATCGCGGTGGCGATCGCTATTCCGGCGGAGGCGGTGGAGACCGCTTTGGCGGCGGGGGCGGTGGCCCGCGCGGTGGCGGCGGTGGCCGTGGCGGTCCCGGCGGTGGAGGCGGCGGTTTCAACCGGATGCCCGCACAAGTGGTCGGCACCGGCAAAGGCACTGTGAAGTTCTTCAACGGCCAAAAGGGCTTCGGCTTTATTGCTCAAGAAACCGGCGGTGAAGATGTCTTCGTGCATATCAGCGCAGTAGAGCGCGCCGGTCTGGAAGGCTTAGCCGAGGGTCAAGAACTCGAATTCAATCTAGTGGATCGTGGTGGCAAAGTGTCCGCTCAGGATCTTCAAGTCGTTGGCGAAGTTATCGCGGTCGAAGCGGCTAGCGCTGCTCCACCCAAGCGCGAGCTTACCGGTGAGAAGGCAACCGGTACGGTCAAATTCTTCAACTCTATGAAGGGTTTTGGCTTCCTAGTGCGCGATGATGGCCAGCCTGATGCTTTCGTTCACATCAGCGCAGTGGAGCGTTCTGGTCTCACTGCTATTAACGAAGGCGAGCGTTTTGAATTTGATCTCGAAGTTGATCGACGAGGCAAATATTCAGCGGTCAATCTGGTGCCCGTCCAAGCGTAGGGCTCCTTGCTACAGATTGGCCGTTTGACGCAAATCGAGAGCGGCCTTACACACTTTTGATGGCGGCTCTCTTCCAAGAGCCGCCATTTGTTTTATTGCGCTTGCAATTGTCTGAAAAGTTGGATTTTCTTATGTCGATTTCTCCACTCATGCCTGTCTATCCGCGTTGCGGAGTGCGGCCAGTTCGCGGTGAACACTGCCACCTGATCGATGAGGATGGGACGCGCTACCTCGATTTCGCGAGCGGTATTGCCGTCAATCTTCTAGGGCATTCGCATGACGGTTTGATCTCGGCTATTCAAGATCAGGCCAGCACTTTGATGCATGTGTCTAATCTTTACGGCAGCCCACAGGGCGAGAAATTGGCACAGCAACTTGTCGAGCACACCTTTGCCGACACCGTGTTTTTCACCAATTCCGGTGCTGAGGCAGTGGAAGCAGCTATTAAATGCGCTCGTGCTTATCATCAGAATGCGGGGGATGAGGGGAACAAAGATCGTTTCGAATTGATCACGTTCGCAAACGCCTTTCATGGCCGGACAATGGCGACGATTAGCGCATCGAACCAAACGAAGATGCACCACGGATTTTCGCCGCTGCTCGATGGCTTTAAATATGCAGAATTTGATGATTTGGATGCGGCAAAGGCACTGATTGGTCCTAACACAGCGGGCTTTTTGGTAGAGCCTATTCAAGGCGAAGGCGGGATCAGGCCCGCCTCAAATGAATTCATGCAAGGTTTGCGCGCGCTCTGCGACGAGCATGATCTGATGCTGGTTTTAGACGAAGTGCAATGCGGCATGGCGCGCACCGGCACTCTTTACGCCTATGAGCAATACGATATCGAGCCCGATATTCTTGCAACAGCTAAAGGATTGGGAGGGGGGTTCCCTCTCGGCGCATTACTTGCAACCGAAAAGGCTGCGCGAGGAATGACATTCGGCACCCATGGATCAACCTATGGCGGCAACCCACTTGGGATGGCGGCGGGCGGCGCCGTAATGGACGCGGTCGCGAATGAAGAGTTCCTTGGCGAAGTGCGCTCAAAAGGAGAGCGACTGCGCACACGGCTTGAGCAATTTATCGGCAATTACCCCGAGCTGTTTGAGCTTGTGAGGGGAAAGGGGCTTATGCTTGGCATTAAAATGAAAGTCGAGAGCCGGCCCTTTTTCGTACATCTTCGCGACAATCACCAATTGCTGACAGTGGCCGCGGGCGACCAAACTGTGCGCGTGATTCCGCCATTGGTGATTGGCGATGCTGAGATTGATGAGTTTTTTGAAAAGCTATCAGCGGGCGCTGCAAGCTTTAAAGTTCCAAAGCCTACATGATGACAGATCAACCCATGGACTTAGCGCCAGCCGTTCAAAACTTTCTTGACCTAGAAGATGCGGGCCATGATGCCTTGGCAGCTATGCTGGCGGACGCGATTGATCGCAAGGCGGCGCGCAAAGGGATGCCGAGAGGCGCGTCCGATAAAGATGCCCCGCTGGCGGGGCGCGTGCTTGGGCTGGTTTTTGAGAAGAATTCAACCCGTACCCGCGTCAGTTTTGACATTGCTATGCGCCAATTAGGCGGATCGGTGCTGATCCTTGATGCAGCCTCAAGTCAGTTGGGCCGGGGGGAAAGTATCGCTGATACGTCCCGTGTGCTAAGCAGAATGGTCGATGGCGTTATGTTGCGGACCGATGATCACGCTAAGATTGAGGAAATGGCTGAACATTCCTCCATCCCTGTGATCAATGGGCTGACTGATCGTTCACATCCTTGCCAGATTGTGGCTGACCTTTTGACTTTAGCAGAGCATGGCAAAGCCCTGCCAGGCCTTGAAGTCGCTTGGTTCGGAGATGGCAACAATGTGTTGCACTCGATCTTAGAAGCCGCAGGTCTGTTCAAGTTCAATGTGCGCGTAGCAGTGCCCGAAGGGCATGAGCCTGAACGGGAGTTTGTTGAAAAAGCTCAGTCGCTCGGTGCGGCTGTCACCATCACGCAAGATGCGAAAGCAGCTGCTCAAAACGCGGATGTTCTTGTGACCGATACTTGGTTTTCGATGGGGCAAGAAGTGGCTGATGAAAAGCGCAGTGCTATGGAGCCCTATCAAGTAAACAGCGAATTGATGGCCTTGGCTAAACCGGATGCTGTTTTCCTGCATTGTTTACCGGCGCATGTTGGAGACGAGGTGACAGAAGAGGTTTTTGAAAGTCGTCAATCGGTTGTCTTCGATGAAGCGGAAAATCGCATTCATGCGCAGAAGTCCATTCTATTGTGGGCCTTTGGGCTACTCTAGCTTGCTAATTTATATAGGTTTTATCCATACACTCTTAAACTTGCGTGATACAAACACCATATAAATGGGATGGAAGCTGTAGCTGAAACATTTGCCGACCGACTGCTAGGTTTTACGATCCCAGATCGGGACGCGCGCGGGCGCATCGTTCGCCTGGATAATGTCGTGAATGATGTGCTGTCAGCGCACGATTACCCGGCGCCGATTACCCACTTGTTGAGCGAAGCGCTCGTCCTTTGCGCGCTTATGGGAGGGCTTTTGAAAAGCGAGGGAGAAGAGGCGCAGCTTACGATGCAGGCGCAAACCAAAGTTGGCGCTGTGTCTTTGCTGATATGCGATTTTCGCGGCGGCGTGATGCGTGGATATGCTGATTTTGATGAGGCTGCATTAGAGGGGCTAGGTGCCAACCCGTCGCTCGTCGCTTTGTTCGGGGAAGGGCATCTCGCCATCACTTTCGAAACAGGGCAAGGACGCCGACATCAAGGGATTGTGCCGCTTGAAGGCGAGACACTGGCGCAGGCAGTGCAAACCTATTTTAGCCAATCTGAGCAAGTCCCGACACTGGTCAGAGTTGCAACACAATCAACCGGTGATCACAAGATCGGTGCAGGCTTGTTGTTGCAACATCTGGCTGATGGAGAAGAGGGCCGCGAACGGCTTCATGTCCGCATGGATCACCCCGACTGGGAGCACGTCTCGACCATGGCTGGTAGCATCAAGCATGATGAGCTGGTTCATCCCACTCTATCCATGGAGGCATTAGTTTGGCGTTTGTTCCATGAAGAAAAGGAAGTGCGAGTTCAGCAAAGCCAGCCGTTGAGCAAAGGGTGCCGATGCAGTCAGGAATACTACGCCTCAGTGATCGCCCGCTTTCCGATCGACGATCAAAACGCCATGCGAAATGATAAAGGAATAATCGAAGTGGATTGCGCATTCTGCTCGACGGTGTTTGAAGTGGCGTAGTCGATTTGACGCGATCCGGGCTGTGCAACCAATTCGAGGGTAGCTTTGTGTATTTTTCATTGATCAGATTAGCTCTGGGATTTGGCGCGATATTGAGCGTTCCGATTGCAGCTGCGGGTCAACAAGATTCTGAGCTTGCAATGCTTGCGGGCCTGTCGCGCGGCGAATGGACTTTGGAATTTCGCGACGGAAGTGCGAGCCAAAGAATCTGTGTGAGGTCCGGCAAAGAGCTTATTCAGCTCCGGCACAAAAGAAATGATTGCAATCGATTTGTGATTGAAGATTCGGCAAAACGCATCACTGTCCAATATACCTGTCGGGGTGATGGCTATGGCCGAACCGACGTCAGAAAAGAGAACGGGCAATTGGTTCAGATTGAAAGCCAAGGTATCGCTGGCGGAGTGCCCTTTGTTCTTGCCGGTGAAGCGCGATATACTGGAGCTTGTAAAGACGCTTCCTGAAACCTCCGTTTTTCTTTTTTCCAAAGAGTATTTGCCTGTTTTATGAGCCAACCAAACGAACTGCCAAAGGCCATTGTTTTGCTTTCTGGTGGGCTAGACTCAATGGTCACGGCCGCGATCGCAAAAGAGCAGGGATTTGAAGTGAAAGCGCTGACGGTGGATTACGGCCAGAGGCATAAGCTTGAACTCCAGGCGGCCAAACGGATCGCCCAGAAACTAGGCCTGACAGACCAGAGTGAGTTTACGCTTGATCTTCGTGCTTTCGGTGGATCGGCATTAACCGATGAAATCGCAGTGCCCAAAAGCGGTGTCGGAGACGACATTCCTGTGACATATGTGCCGGCAAGAAACCTGATCTTCTTAGCTCTTACTACGGCTTGTGCCGAAGCTTGGGGTGCACGAGACGTCTTTATTGGCGTGAACGCTTTGGACTATTCAGGTTATCCCGATTGCAGGCCAGAGTTTATCGCCAGCTTTGCCGAAACAGCTAGGCTTGGAACCAAAGCGGGCGCGGAAGGAAGGCGCTTTAAAGTGCACACACCTTTACAGCACTTCACTAAAGCTCAAATTGCGGCTGAGACGCGGCGTTTGGGACTGGATCCTGCGTGGAGCTGGTCGTGTTATGATCCTACGCCAGACGGATTGGCGTGTGGCCTTTGCGATTCTTGCAGACTCCGCAAAAAGGGTTTTGCCGATGCGCAAATCAAGGATAACACTCTTTACGCAGCCTAACGGCAAATAAGCTTTGCTGCGCTCGCTTTCGAACGAGCCGATGCGTGAGAGGATAGGATTTGACTGAAAATTCCAATGGCATTGCAGCCAATGAGGACCAATCGGTCCCGGCGTATAGTTGGTACGCTTTGAGCGTGTTAGTCCTGGTTTACATCCTAAATTTTGTTGACCGACAAATACTCTCAATTTTGGCTAACGACATCAAAGCTGATTTAGATGTCGATGATTCATATTTGGGATTTCTTTACGGAACTGCTTTTGCTGTTTTCTATTCTCTGTTTGGGATCCCGCTAGGGAAACTTGCAGATAGCTGGAAACGTGTCCGTTTACTTGCGATTGGGTTATCGCTCTGGTCGACAATGACGGCACTATCGGGACTGTCTAAAAATGCGACAACATTAACCGTAGCCCGGATTGGCGTCGGTGTCGGAGAGGCGACCGCAAGCCCGTCTGCTTACTCACTTATATCCGATTGGTTTCCCGCAAGGCTGCGGGCAACAGCTTTGGCGATCTATTCTTCGGGCTTGTACATAGGTGGTGGTTTATCTTTATTGATTGGCGCCCTAATTGTCGAACAGTGGAATGCGACCTATCCTAGCGGAGGTCCATTGGGATTGGTCGGTTGGCAGGCGGCATTTATGGCGGTTGGTATTCCAGGTGTCTTGCTAGCGATTTGGGTCTTAACCTTAAAGGAGCCAGTTCGTGGAGCCATTGACGGCATAACCACACTTGAAGATCCCACTCCCTTTAGAGGTTTTTCGCAAGAGCTGCTGCAAGTAATTCCGCCGTTCACGCTCATAGGCGCAGCTATGAGAGGTGCTGCTGCGTTTTGCGTCAACTTGGCAGGGCTCGCCGGCTTTTCCCTTGCGGCCTTAGCGCTTACCTACCTTGTTCCAGCACCGGCGAATCTTCTTCCTGGCCTGGTTTCTGATCAATGGCTATTTCTTGCTGTTGGGTATTACGCAGTCTTTAGCTGGGCTACTGGTTTAAAAGCGCGAGATCTCGCAACATTCCGGTTAACGTGGGGATCGCCAGCATTTCTTTCGGTCATACTGGGTTACGGTATGATCGCGTTCATAGCTTACACCAATTCGTATTGGGGTGCCCCTTACGCTGAACGCGCTCTTGGGGCTGCCAAGTCTGACTTGGGTTGGTTTTTAGGCGCGCCGGGAGCCCTTGCTGGTTTTTTGGGAGTCATTCTGGGGGGGCGACTAGCTGACGCGCTGTTACAGCAGCGAGATGACGGCCGTATTTGGGTCATCATTTTTGGCTTAGTTACTCCTTTACCAGTGCTCTATTTTGCCTTTACGACTGAGAGCCTTGTCCTTTTCTACATTCTGAGTTTTGCTGCCAATCTGCTAATCGCATCAGCACTCGGGGCCGCTGCGGCGACTAGCCAGGCGCTCGTCCTTCCTAGGATGAGGGGGGTGGCAACTGCGACATTCTTTTTGGCTACGACTCTGATTGGCCTGGGCCTAGGACCGTTTATGGCGGGATATGTTTCGGCAACGAATGGAGACAACTTGTCCTTGGGAGTTTTGTCCACTTTGGTCGTTGCTCCGCTCGGATTGTTGCTGCTTATCGCGGCATTGAAGTTTGTGCCGAAGGCGATCAACTCAATGGTACAAACAGCGAGAGCTGCGGGCGAGGAAATCTGAGACGATCCTTGGTGTGCGTCTGTGCGTTCACTTGGCAATCTGTTTCGATTAGGTGCACCATTGTGCGGCGGTAGACTCGAGCATTGTAGGTAGATCACACCGCAAAGTACAGTAGTCTTAAAAGTTCACCGCACAAAAAAAGGGGGCCGAGAATTCCTCAGCCCCCTAGTTTATTCGGTTAAGTGAACTCTACATGCCCGATCCGGGGCCGTAAGACACTTCAACGCGCCTATTTTGTGGCTCACGGATGCCATCGGCAGTCGGAACCTTGGGTTGGCTCTCGCCAAATCCGTTGCTGCTAATGCGGCCGTCTGGAATGCCTTTGCCAGTCATGTAAGCGCGGACAGATGCGTTACGACGCTCTGCCAAGCCGATGTTATAGCTGACGCTACCAGAACGGTCAGCGTGCCCTGCAAGCATAACGCTCGCATTCCCGCAATTTGCGTAGGCTGTCACGGCAGCATCAAGCACCGTTGTTGCGTCAGTTGTAAGCACGGACTCATCCCAATCGAAAAATACGATGTAAGGTCCAGTGTTACATACCGGCGCCGGTGGTGGAGGCGGCGGTGGAGGCGGCGGTGGAGGCGGTGGTGGAGGCGGTGGTGGTGGTGGCGGTGGCGGTGGTGCTTCGCCGCCGAAGTTGTAAATGATCGAACCCATCAACGAATGAGAGCTGATGTCTGATGCAAGGTCAAAACCACGAGTATCTACGATGTCGACGCCGGTTGCGTTGAAATACCGATACTTCAGACCTGCGTCCCATTTTTCGCTCAATGGAGCACGGATACCTGCGAGCAATTGCCAGGCAAGCCCAGTGTCTGAATCATCGAAAGCGCCAGGACCACTAAGCCTTGCGGTGCCGTCTAGATCTACTCGGGCGACACCAACGCCACCACCAGCAAATGCTTGCAGCCCATCGTCTGGGCCAAAGTCAAAGAGACCATTGAGCATGAAGCTGAGTGCGTTGAATTCGCCAGCGGCAGGAACAGTTGCGCCCCGGAAGGCGCCGGCAGCGCCTGCCGTCAGGCCAGTGGCACCAGCGGTCAGCGTGTCTAAATTAGCAGCACGATAGCTTGCTTCGGCTTCCAAACGGAATGAACCAAAGTCGTGCCCGACGGTTGCACCGAAGTCGTATCCCGTGTCAAAATCAGCACCAGCATCGCCTGGAGCGTCAAAATCAACGCCTCCGACAGTGCCTGCAATATCGAAGTCGACATCTTCTACCAACATCGCTCCGCCGTCACCCTGAATGTACCATTGGCCCTCACGGGCCATGGCGGGCGCGGTAAGCGCGGTCGAAGCCATCGCCATACCTATGACGAATTTGCGCATTTTTATTATTCCCCTTTTATCGAATGGAGTCCGATGCTTCTCTAACTTCTCCGTATCGTGGAAGCAAGCAGACAATATCAGGCTACTGTTGCACGTTTGCCTCTACCCTTTTTCGCGGGGGCTTACAGCATCCACCAGCATAGTTTGTCCTTCGGCGGTCCCACTTGCGTTAAATTGTCTGAAAGAGACCAAGTTTTCTCAATTCTGAAATGAGTTCTGCGATCGCAGTTCTCGCCTCTACATCGATCGTGCCGCCGCCGGTTGGTACCGAAGGTGTGGACGCAAAATCCCAGCCAGACCGATAAACTAAGGTTTGATTTGAACCTTGGTCAAAAACACTCATCCCTTCGGAGGGAGCCGCAAAGCACCAGGCGCCTGAAATTCGCATTGCGAAGTTATCATCTTGCCCTTCCCAGTCATTGCTCCCCAAGCCGAGTACAAGAAAGCAATCGCCATCGATTGGGTCACTAGGCGGCGACTGTAAAGCCGAAATTACTGTTCGTGGTACAAGAGAATCAATGATCGCAAATGCTTGATTTACATATATTTCTTTCTGAGCCTGACCCGAGAATAAGAAAGGCAGGTTCAGATTTTGGCTGGTCGCAGAGAAGGCAATCGGTTGAGCCATGCTAGTTTCCTTTTTTTAGTCCAATTCTGTCAAAAGTAGAGCAGGCGAAATCGAATGCGTCCCTACTTGCTTTACCCAGAGCTGACCTGTTCCGTGATCGGTGACCAGCTGGCTCCGCTCGGCTGCCTCTAAGGTGAATACAGGGTTATGAGAGGTCCAAACTGCAAATGGAGACAGAACGGGACCAAAGCCGACAAGGTAACTTTCCTTCTCTTCGACCAGTGGAGCATCGACCAAATCCTCCCACTTCCAAGCGCCTCTGGCTCGGCGTGTCCAACATGCCTCGATTGCCCCATCACTTACAATTGAGACTTTTGGATGAACAGGAGAGGGTGGACGAAGAGACAGTCCTCTATTCTGAACCGACGCAATTACTGCTTCAGAATCGCCAACACCGATCGCCGCAACCCGCGTTACCTCGGTTTGTTGAAGTACAGTGGGATCAAGCGAATTTAACGTTTCGTCCAGAAGAGTGATTTGGGTTCCTGGGGTATGGCCTTCTTGCGCAAAGTCTTCCGTTCCCCCGCGGCCGCGCATCAAACCTGTCAGCCGCCATTGATTGTTGTCGATCGGCTCTGCCTCTAGGAATTGGATGACTTCTGACCCTACGAGAAGACGACTCGATCCCAAGGCTAACCCGTCTATTGTTGTATCTTTAAAACCAAGATCGGCGGACGGCAGTTGAACCTCAATCGATGCGTTGGGCTCGAATAGTAGCGAAGCACTCGACTCAAGGCTTCCAACCAGTTGCCCCGCGGTTGCTCGACGTGAATTTGCTGGAGAAATCGCAATCATGCCATCCGGCTGTTCTAGAAAGAGAGCGGCTCCTTTCCATGCAGATGTTTCTGAGGTAACTGCCGCATAAACCTCTGGAAGCGAGGCGTTTTGCGTTCCGTAAGGTGGTACTTCCACGACTGTTAGGATAGTGGGAGTGATTTGAATGTCTTCGGCGATGTTGGCTTGCCCCGACTGGGCCCCATTTGCCGTAGTCAGTTTCGGTCCTATGCGCTTCAAAGAGTACTCTACACCGCCTTCGTTCCATTCCCATGAAGCGACCTCCCAATCCCCTTGCTTGTCTGGAACGGTCACTCGTGTTCCTGGCATGATGGCCGGGTTTAACTCTGCTGTACTCCAAGTGATTTGATCTTGAGCCCAGCGCGAGCGGATCGCCTTGGCATTTATTAAATCTTTGGCGCCTTGCGCATTCATGGTCGCGGGTAGATCGATCATGACTTCGCTACCACCTGCCCGGCGCCCTGACGCGCGTTGTACACCGGGCTGATAGTCTAAATCCTCGTCATAATATCGGAGAGCCAGTGGCTCTCGCTCAGGTGTTCCCATCAACTGGTGATTTCTTTTGGTATTTTGACTGCTGACTGTTGGCGTCAGGCTTTCAGGCAAGGTGTAAAAGGAATCAGAAGCCTCGTCTTGCACCCAAATCGCGATCCCCCCATCTTCCACCACCGATTGTATCGGATAAATTCTCTCAAGTGCCGTTAGTGAGCTGGAGATCGGTCCTCCTTCGTCGGAAAAACCTTTGGTGTTTGCGAGGGTCGTTGTTTTTTGTCCGGCAACGTTAAAGGGGGCAAGGCTTTGAAGCGATACCGTAGAGTTATTCGGAGAAAATATCTCAAAAGTCAGTGCCGGTATGCGATTGCCAAATTCGGCCAGTTGGAGGTCTTCGAAAACGATATAGGCGTAGTCTCGGAAGGCTGTTGAACCCCCGTTCTCTGCAGCTTCAATAAGCGGGTCAGTCATAGCGTTACCGAGGCCAAGATGGGTTCGAAATGAGCCGCCTACCTTCAAATCGCCATTTGCACCAATCAACAGTTCTCCGTCACCCCAAACCCTTCCGATGCTCTCGATTGGAGTGCTGGAAACCGCGACGGCGAAAGAAACAGAGTAGCTGTAGTTCGTCGTTGAAGGTTGGCCCTTGCCACCTTCAGTCTCGGAGCTCTCAATAAGATCTGTTGACCAAATTATAGTACCAGAAGCTCTTATCCGCCCAAACCTACGAGGGATGGCTTGGCCATAGCTTGACGTGGTTACTGCGAGTTCTGTGAGTCGAGGGCCTTCAACGCCCCCACTTCCGAATATTGCCTGATCGACCTGCCGGCCAATCAATCCGCCTACCGCAGAACCTAACGGACCAGCCACTGCTGAGCCCACCGCGGAGAGAACAAGAGTAGCCATCATTATTCCTTTTTCAGGGCTGTAAGTCGCCATTTTTTGATAATGTTTGACGACGCATAGGTTTGTTTTTGCCGTACGATGCGTCCCAGACTAGCGTGAGCATGTATGAACGCTCCTGTTGTGTCAGCGATCATTAGATGGTGCTGCAAAGGGCCTGGTGAGATGAGAACGATATCTCCCGGCTCCAAACCGCCGAAATTCAAAACTAATCCAGCAGAATGTGCGTGCTGCAACCAGCAGTCTATCGATGTGTTCTTTAGCCGATATCCACGAATTGGGCCCATTTCTCGACCCACACTCTGCAGACAGACATGGACGAGGCCGACGCAATCTAACCCTGTTTCTGGGTCTCGCCCGTGCAGCCTGAACCTTTTCCCAATTAGCTGCTCAGCAGCGAAAGCAAGCCGCACGCCGTCCTTTTTGTCTAACAATGTGGAGTTAACCGTATCGCGCCAGCAGATCATTGCCGGGAAGATGTGGTTCGCCTCTAAAATTCACTAAGTTGCCAAATCTATCTCTACAGGTGGTATGCGTATGATCGCATCCCTCCGACAATTCCGCTTTCATCCCCACTTCTAGGCCTTCCGCAAGCGGGCGGTCCAAAATGAGGTTGGCGCCATCCGTTGCCAATACACCAAATACAATTCCAGATTGAGGGCCGTCGAGAAACCTTACCTTACCGTCGATAAAATTTGCCACATTTATGCCCGCGAATTCGGCGGTATTGGCATCAAGGTTAAACGCACTTAGTTGTTCTATGCTCGTGAATTTCACCGCCGAAAGGCCGCATTTTGGCGCGCAAAATTCGGCTCGGCAAGCGTGACTATGTTGTGGGCCTCGCAAGGATTCAGGCTCCGCAGCTGAGAACAATTGTGCTTGTGCCCCGTTGGGAAACTTCAATCGGCGAAGCGAAGGTTCAAAAGTTGGACAACCTTCGGGGCCATATGAAGCCAATATTCCACTTTCACCCTCGACCATTACTGATCGGGCTTCGGTGAGTGACGAGGAAATAAGTGCAATTCTGGCATTTGGATGGCTTTCAGCAGTGGATCTTACCCATTCAGCACCAGCCCTTGTTTTTCCAAAGCCTCTTCCCGCAATGATAAGCCAAATTCGCCAGTCAGCTTCTGGCGGAAGTTGGCTTGCTCGCGCAAAATTTTTCCAGTGATACTTAAATTCAGATTTTTCACCTGCGCTGAGTGATTTGACCAGCCTGTCTCGTACAATCTGCTCTTCATTTTGGAGCCAGTCCAACGATCCGGTCATTTGCCATTGACCGCTTCTTGCTCTTCTTCTCGTTGGACCTGTAAGCGCAGATCTTCGATCTTGGCATCGATTGATGCGCGAACTTCTGCAGCGCTTGTGGTTTGACGTTTTGATGGACGTTTGATCACGTAATCACGATACGAATTGAGAAAACGCATTGCGTTTGAAAAGTCGTATTTTACGCCCTCATTAATGGTCGTATCACCCTCTCTGAAGCGCCTTAGAATTTCAAACTCAAGATGGGCATATCCATCATCAAGCGCCCTTGCCCATCCCTCAGCAAAATCTGGATCAGTCCGACGGGAGATGAACGCTTCAGGCAAAGATATTTGCGATTGGTCCAAAGAGCGATTGATGCTTGAGGTTGCTCCAAGAACTCTCAGGAATCCTTCTTTCCAGTCATCACCAGAAGTTGCGCGACCTGGCGTTGGGAGTTCATCATCAGAATCTATCATGATGATTCTCCTGATTTGGTTTGTCCGAGTGACCCGCTGGAAGCGACTCACACTTTCTCGATGATGTCTCTTTTTAGCCAGATAGCGTCGCAATGTCAATAAAAAAATACCATATAGGTTATTTATTGATGCTTGCGTGCTTCGTATTGGTGGCCTAGTCCGCCGCATCGACTTGGGACTTGGGAGCTACCGATTGACTTGGCTGCGCGCACTTTACGATTGGACAATGGCCAAAGCTGCGCATCCGCAAGCGATTTGGTGGCTGGCATTCTTCAGCTTTATCGAATCGAGTTTTTTCCCGATCCCGCCGCATCCGCTTCTCGGCCTGATGTGTCTGGCAGAGCCCTCGAAAGCTATCCGCTTTGCCGCAGTCGCCACCCTTTCATCTGTTTTAGGGGGTCTCTTCGGATACATGATCGGCTACTTGCTTTTTGAGAGCGTTGGTGTGTGGATGCTTGGCGTTTTGGGATTGATCGAAAGTGGTCCTGTCGCTGCGTGCTATATTAGAGAGCAAGGCGCCCTTGCTGTGTTCTTTGCTGCGGGAACACCTGTGCCATTCAAGCTGATGACGATTACCGCCGGCGCGATTGGAATGAATCTTTTGACGTTCACTTTGGCAGCGTTAGCCGGCCGAGCGCTAATTTTTATGGTGGTAGGCGTACTGTTTCAACTTTTTGGAGCACCTATCAAAGCAATCATCGATCGATATCTTGGATTGGTGACAACCGCTTTTGTGATCCTTGTGGTTGGCGGATTCTTGGCCGTTACGCAGATTGGTGGCGGGAATTCTGATGAAGAAGAAGCACACCCTTGTGATAGCGCTACTGAGTTTCAGGGCGCAGCAGTTTAATCAAAGGGGGCGTTAGGATATGATCCCAACAGCCTTGCCGGCTCGTTCGAACATCTGAAGCACCGTGCCTACTTCGTCTGCTGTGTGTTCGGCGCATAAGGAGCAACGCAAAAGCGTCATGCCTGCTGGCGTTGCTGGCGGCCGTGCTAAATTCACATAGAGCCCTTCTTTCAACAGAGCCTCCCACATCATTGCCCCGCGCTCCAAGTCCGGCATGATCACCGCCACGATCGCACTTTGAGGCTCCTGGGTGCCAAGTGAAAAGCCCAGATCCGTTAGACCTTTGTGCAAAGTCTTCGAGTTTTCCCACAAGTGCGCGCGTTTATTGGCGCCGTGCATCAATTTGCGGATTGAAGTCGCAGCAGTCGCAACAACACTTGGTGGCAAGCTAGCCGTAAACACATAAGGCCGACACACTAGGCGCAAAATGTCGAATTTTGGGTGATTGGAAACGCAAAAGCCGCCGACTGTGCCGACGCTTTTTGAGAAGGTTCCAATGATGAAATCAACGTCCTCAAGAACACCTTGTTCCTCAGCGACGCCGCGGCCGTTTTCACCGATGAAGCCCATTGAATGAGCTTC
>JBCAZT010000024.1:0-28438 GCA_038532855.1 Pseudomonadota bacterium | reverse complement strand
TTCTTGGAGCCTTGTTAAAATGGGCACCACCGCCGCGCAGAAGAAATTGTTCTTCAACCTTCGCCGGATGAAGAAGCAGCTTGAGGCTTACGAAGACACAGACTTGTCTCCTGATGACGTAACCAAGATCGCGACCGATCTGGGTGTGCCAGAACAGGAAGTCGTCAATATGAACCGCCGGATGATGATGGGCGGCGACAGCTCGCTCAACACACCGATGCGCAATGGCGAAGACGGTTCTGGCGAATGGCAGGACTGGCTGACCGATGATCGCCCGCTCCAGGATGAAACGGTTGCCGATGCGCAAGAAGCAAGCGTGCGGCACGAAATGCTGGTCGAAGCGATGGATGCGCTTAATGAACGCGAACAGCACATCCTGACCGAACGCCGCCTGACGGAAAAGCCGCAGACTTTGGAAGAACTTTCGCAGGTCTACGACGTAAGCCGCGAACGCATCCGCCAAATCGAGGTGCGCGCGTTTGAAAAGCTGCAAAAAGCGATGCAGCGGATTGCAGGTGAGAAGCTGCTGCCCGGGATGGCGTAGGCGCTAATCCGATCTGGAATTGAAAAGGGCGGCCCTGTGTGGTCGCCCTTTTTTGTTTCTGCCCTCCTCCGCACCTGTCATCCCGGACTTGATCCGGGACAACCCTGAGGGTCAAGCGCAAGATCGCGACGGTCATCCTGAAACAAGTTCAGGATGACGGTTTATGGTTTGGAACCAGGGAGACTGTCTCCTCCCGTTTCTCTTTCTTCCTTAAGCGAAGCCTGCGTGTCATTCCCAAGCTCTTTCGAGATGGCTTTCAGCCCTCTGACCGCCTGCTCTTTCGCTTCCATCATTTCTCGCAGTGCCAGTTCAATCTCTAGCGCGACTTGTTTCACGGTATCTGGATCGTGGTCGAATGAGCACATCAATTTGCCCGCGCTCAGTAGCCCAGACCTCAAATTGTGAAATCGCATTAGAGGCAATGAAGAAGAACTTGGTAGTAGCCCCAAGTCAGCAACCGATGCGTGATACACAGGAAACCTAAGTGCAGCATCTTCGCCAAATACAACGCCCAGAATGTCTGCATTTTTGACATCGCCATCGGCTTTCCAGCTTTCAACCACTGGAACTATCAAGCCTTCTAGGCTTGATTGATCTCTTGCAGCAAGCGCCTCGATTTCCACGAGCAGAGCTTGGGCAAGGGTCTGCTTGGCAGATGTCTTCTCAAAACGAATACCAATCCAAGTTATGCCCGCCCCTAGAACTCCTCCGATGATAGCTCCGATAAAAGTTTCGATCATTCGCTACTCCCATCGAGAGACCGCCTATCGCCAAGCCCAAAAGCCAACAATCACCCCGCCGGCGCCAAATCGAGCACCGCTGCCACCATTGCGCGGGTGCCCAAGGTTACGCTCGGCCTTGGTTCCACCTTGAACAAAGGCGAATGGTGCGAGGGCACCGCTGGTCCGCCCGCTTCCTCGGCGGCGAAGGCTTCGGGTGGGGTGCCACCCACGGCGAAGTAATATCCGGGCACGCCGCGTTCTTCTTCGACGAAATAGGCGAAATCTTCCGCGCCCATTCCCTGTTGTTCAAACGGGATGAAAGCATCCTCGCCCAGATCGCGGATCATCACATTGTTCAACCGCTTGGCCAGCGCCTTATCGTTGTAGGTGACAGGCGTGCCCTCGACGACTTCGACTTTCACCGGCAAATCATCTGGAAGACCATGCGCTTTGCCCGTATTGATCGCCACGCGTTTGATCGCAGCCAGCAATTGCGCGCGAACTTCTTCGTCATTTGAGCGAACGGTGAGTTGGAGATCAGCTTGATCAGAAATGATGTTATGCTTCGACCCCGAATGGAACGATCCCACTGTAATGACCGCCGGCGAAAGCGGCATGACTTCCCGGCTGACGATGCTTTGAAGGCCAGTAACAATCTGTGAAGCAATATAAACGGGGTCGCGCCCCGCATGGGGGCTGGCACCATGCGCACCGATGCCTGGCACAGTTATGTCGACGCTATCCGAGCTTGAATATTGGATACCCTCGGCCGCTGTCACTTTCCCCGTGGGCAGCACGCTGGAGACATGGAAAGCAAGCGCATAGTCAGGCTTTCCAAAGCGCTCATAAAGACCATCAGCCAGCATCGCTTTTGCACCGCCCACACGTTCTTCAGCAGGCTGGACGACAAACATGATTGTGCCTTGCCATTGGTCTTTCATCGCCATCAAACGCCGCGCTGTGCCCACCATGCTGGTTATATGCACATCGTGCCCGCAGGCATGCATGACAGGATATTCTTTGCCATCCTGCCCGACTTGCTTTGCCGTGGAGGCATAATCGAGACCAGATTTCTCCAAAACAGGCAGCCCATCCATATCCGCGCGCAGCAGGATCAGCGGGCCATCGCCATTTTTGAGCATACCGACAACGCCCGTGCCGCCCACATTCTCGGTCACCTCAAGACCAGCATCGCGTAATTCAGCCGCCATGCGCGCTGCGGTTGCGTTTTCGAGAAAGGAAAGCTCAGGGTTTTTGTGGAAATGGACAAAAAGCGGAGCAAGATAGCTATCATAATCCGCCTCAACCGCAGCCGCGATCACGCTATGATCGTGGCTATGATCATCGGCAAGCGTAGGAGTTGCAATCGAGGCAGCAGCCAGCGCGACAGGGGCAGCAAAATGGCGAAACAGACGCATGGAATTCTCCCGAAGAGCTATTTTGTTCATAACAAGCATGCGAGGGTCACTTTAGCAAGCCGTCTTCCGATTGCTCTTGAAGCCATGACACCATAAAGACTGTCCCCATGTTGATGACCATCGCACGGCTGTTGGCCAAGGCTATCTTGTGGTTTGTTGGACTATCGCTCTTGCTCGTGATCGTTTTCAAATGGGTCCCTGTGCCGATTACGGCGACCATGGTGATGGACGAAAACGGCGCCACTCGCGATTGGGAGAGCCTTGATAACATCGACCCCGATCTGGTTGCCGCAGTAATCGGTGCTGAAGATTCCAAGTTCTGCGAACATTCTGGTTTCGACACCGAAGCCATTGAAAAAGCGATCAAAGACAACGCCAAAGGCGGCCGCATCAGAGGCGCTTCTACCATCTCCCAACAAACCGCCAAGAACGTCTTCCTATGGCAAGGCGGCGGCTATTTCCGCAAAGGGCTGGAAGCCTGGTTCACATTTTGGATTGAAAATGTCTGGGGCAAACAGCGGATTATGGAAGTGTATTTAAACGTAGCAGAAACTGGTATCGGCACTTACGGCGCAACCGCCGGGGCTGAGCGATATTACGGCAAATCCGCTGCGCAATTAAGCCCGGCTGAGGCTGCCCGAATGGCTGCCGCACTGCCCAGTCCTAAGACGCGCGAGGTCTCAAATCCGTCGGGTTGGATCGCGCGATACGGGCGCAACGTTGAACGCCGCATCGGTGTGGTCCAGCGCGATGGACTGGATGATTGCGTGTATGATTGATGCTCGCCTGACTGTCCAACACCATTGACGTTTTGCCATGGCAAAGGCAATTGCACATCCAATGGCTTCAAACCCCACATCTTCCACTCCTGAAGCGCGCGAAGCTTTGCGTGCGGCGATGGCGCGGCTGGCCGATGGCGACAGCGCGGCTTTGGAAGAGATTTATCAAGCAACGCGCGTGAAACTGTTTGGCATTTGCCTTCGTATCTTAGGCGATAGAAAGGAAGCAGAAGACGCCTTGCAAGACGTATATGTCAATCTTTGGCAGCGAGCGGATCGCTATGATCCGGAGCGAGCCAGCCCGATATCGTGGCTGGCAACGTTTGCGCGCAACCGCGCAATCGACCGACTGCGCACGGGCAAAGTGCGCGGCGGCGCTGTTCCTGTGGAAGAGGCTGCCCCCCTGCCGGACGATGCGCCATTGGCGGATGCATTGCTCGTCGATGCGGAACAATCAGCACAAATTCACACATGCATTCAGACGCTTGATGAAAAGGCGCAGACCTATATTCGCGCAGCCTTCTTCGATGGTAACACGTACGCCGAGCTGGCCGAAAAGGCTGATGTCCCCCTTGGCACGATGAAAAGCTGGATCAGACGCGGTTTGATGAAGCTGCGCGCGTGTCTGGAGGCCAGCGAATGAGCGGCCAAGACGATCTTGATCCGATGGACAAGCGCGACGATAAAACCATCGCGGCGGAATACGCTCTTGGCCTGCTTGAGGGTGAGGAATTGCTCACCGCACGCGGGCGAATGACGCATGATGCAAGCTTTGCTGATCGCAAGGCTTGGTGGGACAATTGGTTCGCACCTTGGACCGACGAAATGGCGGGAAGTGAGCCTAGCCCCGAAGTTTGGGATCGGATCGATGCACGGGTTCATGCTGCTTTGCAGCAGCCTGCAACCGCGACAGTTTTCAGCGGACCAGTGGTCAATGACACCGAAACCAGCGATGTTGTTGTTGACTTACGCTCTCGCTTGAAGCGCTGGCAGTGGACGGCTGGGCTAACCTCAGCAGCAGCGGCTGTTGCCCTCGCCTTCGTGGCATTTGGATCAGGCAGTTCGCCTGTACCGGGTGAGCCGGACGCGCCGCAATTCGCCGCAGCAGATCCGCTGGTCGCCTCCATTCCCATTGGCGACACACCGCTCCGGCTTGGCGTCACGTTCTTGCCCGATAGCGATCAAATGCTTGTCTCAGCATCAGGGCTAAGCGCTGATGGTGTGCACGATCACGAATTGTGGGTTGTTCCTGCTGACGGGTCCGATCTGCAATCTTTGGGTGTCGTTGTGCCGGGTGAGGAGCGCAGAGTGACGCTGCCAGCGGATATTGCACGCAATATGGGTGATGGTGTTGAATTGCTGCTTACGCGAGAGCCTTTAGGCGGCAAGGCAGAAGATCAAGATGCGGGCCCAGTTGTTGCACAAGGCGCATTATCGCAAGTCTGATTGGCCGGACTGATTGAGCGACTTTCCGCTCTAATCATCTGATTTAAAATACTTTTCTAAAAATTTGCAATTGTCTTGCATCCGCATTTTCGCGGTGTGCGTAGCTTTGAGTGCAAGACCGGGAGGGCTTGTATAAACAAAGGAGATCCCCCTTTATGTCTACATTCGCAAAACTTCCCGCGTCATTGAAGTCTGTTGCTTTTGCAGCTGTCGTCGGCACCGCTTCAGCCGCAGCGCTCACCGTAGCGCCAACGCCTGCTGAGGCTCACAAAACCAAAAGCACTCCGAACATCGTCCAAACTGCACAAAGCACAGGCGTACACAACACATTGGTTGCTGCCGTCTCAGCTGCTGGTCTTGTGGAGACGCTGCAGAGCCCCGGTCCTTTCACCGTGTTTGCACCCACCGACACCGCTTTCGCCAAACTCCCTGATGGCACAGTCGCATCTTTGGTGAAGCCTGAAAACAAGGGCACTCTCACTGGTATTCTCACCTACCATGCCGTCGCGGGCAAAGTGTCTGCAAGCGATCTTGTTGCAGCAATCAAGAAGCACGGTGGAACATTCACGATCAAAACCCTGAGTGGCGGCGAGCTGACCGCGCGCCTTTCAGGTGACACGGTTGTGATCACCGATGCTGCCGGCCGCGCAAGCGCAGTGACCACCACCGATGTGATGACTTCAAACGGCGTGATCCACGTGACGGACGGAGTTTTCTTGCCCGGTTGATTTGAAATTCGCAGCTAGCGCTGGATCCCATTCCTTCCCTCCCACCGGGATTGGCGCTAAACAGAACCCCGCTCAGCCCATCGAACCTCCCGGCTGAGCGGGGTTTCTTTATTCCTAGGTCCTGCTACTGCCCATCATGGAAGCCAGCGTTTCATTCTGGTTTGCAATATGGACACTAGCCGCGGCTCCATGAATTGATATCGATCAGGAATGCCGAGCACCACGATACGCTTGTTTTTGCTTGCTTGCCGATAGCTGCGCAGAATTTTCTGACGGTGCAGTCGCTCCATCACAAAGATGATGTCAGCCCATTCGACTAGGTCTGCGCTTATCGGCTCTTCAGCGCCGCGATTGGTCCCTGCGGAGAGAGTTTCAACACCCCCAATGCCTGCGAACACATGTTCGGCAGTCGCCATTTGTTCTGGCTGCAGACGAACAGAAACTTCTGATCAGGCAAATGTGCCGGACGAGGAGACGATCAAGCCGCCTCTTCCTTAGCCTCTTTGGCGCCATGCACGCGGATTGGCTCTTTCTTGCCTTCCACAACTTCGCCGTCGACAACGATTTCAGTGACACCGTCCATATCGGGCAGGTCGAACATCGTATCGAGCAGAATGCCTTCGACGATAGAGCGCAAGCCGCGAGCGCCGGTTTTACGCTTGATCGCGCGTTCGGCGATGGCTTTCAAAGCGTCTTCAGTGAAGGTTAGTTCCACATCTTCAAGTTCAAAAAGCTTTCCATACTGCTTCACCAGAGCGTTTTTCGGCTCTTGAAGGATTGTCACGAGCGCATCGACATCAAGATCGTGCAGCGTGGCAATGACGGGCAGACGGCCCACAAATTCAGGGATCAGGCCAAATTTCAGGAGATCCTCAGGCTCACCCTTTTCGAGCAATTCGCCAATCTTGCGCTTGTCAGGATCGGCGACATGCGCGCCAAAGCCAATTGAGCGTTTCTGCAAACGATCTGCGATAATCTTATCAAGGCCGGCAAAGGCACCGCCGCAGATAAACAGGATGTTCGTGGTGTCCACTTGCAGAAATTCCTGCTGCGGATGCTTGCGGCCACCTTGCGGCGGGACCGAGGCTGTGGTGCCTTCCATCAGTTTAAGCAGCGCCTGTTGCACACCCTCACCCGATACATCGCGCGTGATCGAGGGATTTTCTGCCTTGCGCGTGATTTTATCGATCTCGTCAATGTAGACGATGCCGTGCTGCGCTTTTTCAACATTGTAATCGGACGCTTGCAGCAATTTGAGAATGATGTTCTCAACATCTTCGCCAACATAGCCAGCTTCGGTCAAAGTCGTCGCATCAGCCATGGTGAACGGAACATCAAATGTGCGCGCCAAAGTTTGAGCGAGCAACGTCTTACCCGTACCCGTTGGACCGACGAGCAAGATGTTCGATTTTGCAAGCTCAACTTCACCCGATTTGCCGGAGTGATGGAGCCGCTTGTAGTGGTTGTGAACCGCGACGGAGAGGTTACGCTTGGCCGAGTTTTGGCCAATCACGTAATCGTTCAAAGTCGCAAAAATCTCTGATGGCGTAGGGACTTCGCCGTCTTTCTTGCCAGCGATGCCGGCCTTGGTCTCTTCACGAATGATGTCATTGCACAGTTCAACGCATTCATCACAGATGAAGACGGTCGGTCCTGCAATCAGTTTCCTGACTTCGTGCTGGGACTTCCCGCAAAAGCTGCAATACAAGGTGCTCTTGCTGTCAGATCCACTGAGTTTCGTCATACCAAGTTTCCTTACATCCACGCACGTCGTTTACGGCGACCCCATGCCCGGATTCGCTAACTGTATCTCGGACACCAAATGAATCAACATAAACTGGCGAGTTTTACGTCCGATAACGTGGCAAATGCGTAGTTTGTCGCATTCATGCCGCGCTTTGACGGGGCAGCGTCGCATCACGGGACACCCGCGTCCGCAAACCTTCCCCGAAGACGTTAACGCGACCTTACCGCCAAGCTCTTCTGCGCAGCGCCTTATTCAGGAGCTCCGCCAGAGCCTGATTCTTCATCACCCTCTTCAGTGTCAGGGCGAGTTTCAAAGACTTTGTCGACCAGACCAAATTCCTTGGCTTCTTCGGCTTCTAAGAAGGTATCGCGGTCCATCGCTTTTTCGATCTCTTCAAGGCTGCGGCCTGTGAATTTGACGTAGAGATCATTCATCCGGGTGCGAATACGCAAAATCTCGCGTGCTTGAATTTCAATATCCGATGCCATGCCGCGCGCGCCGCCTGATGGCTGGTGCACCATGACACGCGCGTTGGGCAAAGCGATCCGCATGCCCGGTTCACCCGCTGCAAGAAGGAAGCTGCCCATAGAAGCTGCCTGGCCCATCACCACGGTTGAAACGCGCGGTTTGATGTACTGCATGGTGTCATAGATTTGCAGACCAGCTGTCACCACGCCGCCGGGCGAGTTGATGTACATGCTGATCGGCTTTGAAGGGTTTTCGCTTTCAAGGAACAATAGCTGCGCTGTGATCAGCGATGCCATCCCGTCTTCAATTTGGCCTGTTACGAATACGATGCGTTCGCGAAGAAGGCGGGAGAAAATGTCAAAGCTGCGTTCGCCCCGGCTTGTTTGCTCAACCACAACCGGCACCAAAGCGCCGGTTTCAGGATCGCGGGTAAATTGCCCCTGAGAGCCGTAAGTTTCGCCGTTTGCGCCAAGCAGATCGATCATGGTCGAATTGTTCCTTCAAGAGTGTCGGACACGCTATGTCGGTCCCGGTGGTACTTTTTCAAGAGGCATTGCTCACACCTTTGGGGAAAGGTTCAAGCAGGCTTCGTGGTTTTAACAGGCTCGCTTGCCTTGCTAGGGAAGAAAGCACCAAAGAAACCGGGCTGTTTTTTGACCTGTTCCACATCAGTTTTGCCGTTGAACAAAAGCCGCAAGATGGGGACGCGCCGGACCAGCAATTCGTGAATCAAGATCACAGTGACAGCAGCAGCAAAAGTCACAATCGCAAACTCGATCGCAATCGGCCAATCTAGCCCCACAAACATCCGCCCATAAATGTATACAAAGCAATGATGGAACAAATACATCGAAAGCGCACAATCCGCGAGCCATGTCGTGCGCGGACCGCCTTCGTTGAAAAATCGATGGAAGAATTGGAGGATGAAAAGTACAAGCGTCCAGATTGCCAATTGGTTGAGGAACAACAGCGTCATCCGCACTGCAAAAGTCCGGTCCTCACCAAGGCTGATCCCAGAAGACGCTGCTGCATCAAACACAAACGGCATAATGTGCCCTTGATCTGCCATTGGATAAGGCTGGAAAATAAGCGCAGCCGCCGCAGCAAAGGGCATCCACCAGCGCCATTCCACAAGGCTGGCCAGAAGCCGCGGAGAGAGCGCTGCCATGACGCCGATCACGAAAAACGGAAACTCGCTCGTGAGCTTATACCAGCTTTGAAAGCCGGGGAAGATGAGATCGTATCCCCCCGGCACCAGTGCAGCAGCTGAGTAGTTCGCGGTGTTGGCGAAACCCAGGAAAAGCAGGATAAATAGGAACGGCAGGCTGCCAGCGGTGATTTTACCCAAACCGTCGGACAGTTTGACAGACAGTCCTCGCAAAGCTGCGCTTTTAGGAATCACCGCCTGCACAATCGCGGCCAACACAAACATCGGCAGCAGGCTTACCAGAAACCACAAGTGCAATTGCCACGTCCCATCAGCCCAAATCTGGACAAAATCGGGGCTGCCGATCCAGGTGAATATCGAACCCTCGCCGCCCGCATCGCTCCACCTCAAGTAATGCTCAAGCATGTTGAACGAAAGCGCGATCACGATGAGCGGAATGGCTGTGCGTTGGAACCGGTTCCACAGAAAATCGCCGACAGTGCGCCGCGTTAAAAGCAAGACCGCAAAAAAACCGCCGACGAAGAAAAAGGTCGGTGTTACAAACAAGTGGAAGGCAAAGATAAGCCAGTCAAAAAATGCCGCGCGGTCCTCATTCCCCGTAATCCACGGGCGCATAGGCGCATATACCGTCCCCGCATGAAGCGCGACCGATAGGAACATCAGCACGGAGCGCGCACCATCAATGTCATGATAATGCTTGCGTTTCTGCGGAGCAGTGGAGTCAGTTGCGGCAGATTGTGTCATATGTGAGGGGGTTATAGCAGCTTTGAGTTACCGGAATGCAAAATCGCGTTTCGCGCCGTGGCGCACATTCCTTGCACCCGCAATCACTCACCATCCACCGTATAAGATTGAGACGGCGCACCTCCAAAGGTTAAAGCGTGCGCCGTACTTGAGTGCTTGCGCAACTTCATGAGAAACGCGATCATCTTGGAATGACCAAAACCGTCCTTTCGCTCGCCGTTGTCGCAAGCCTCGCTTTACCCTTCACATCATCAGACGCGCGCTCACTTCGCGATACAGCGGCCGAAGCGCTGCATTATCTCGACAGGATAGAACGGCTGGACGATGCAGGTCCCCGGTTGAATGCAGTGATTGCTATCAATCCCGAAGCACCTGACGAAGCGGCGGAGTTGATCGGAAAGTGGCCGGCAAATGGGAAGCTGCCGCTTGGTGGCCGCGCTGTGCTGGTCAAAGACAATATTGAAACGCGCGAATTGCCAACGACAGCGGGAAGTCTTGCTCTCAAAGACAATATGACAGGCCGCGATGCGCCATTGATTGCCAACCTGCGCGTGGCGGGCGGCGTGGTTTTGGGCAAGACCAATCTTTCTGAATGGGCCAATATCCGCTCGGACAATTCCACTAGCGGGTGGAGCGCGTTAGGGGGGCTGACCCTCAATCCCTACGCCATTGATCGCAACACCTGCGGATCATCCTCGGGCAGCGGCGCAGCGGTTGCAGCAGGCTTTGCGTGGGCGGCAATTGGTACAGAGACCAACGGCTCGATCACTTGTCCTGCATCGATCAACGGCATCGTGGGTTTTAAGCCAAGCGTGGGTTTGGTGAGCCGCACGCATGTAGTGCCAATTTCGAGCACTCAAGACACCGCCGGGCCAATGACGCACACGGTGGCAGATGCGGGCCTTTTACTAACGGCGATGGCAGGAGAGGATCAGGCAGACCCTGCAACTATCGGCGTTCCGCGGCTTGCCGATTACAGCCAGAAATTGCTCCCTGCTTTTGCAAAGGACAACCTCAAAGGCGTTCGCATCGGGGTGATGCGCAACCAAATCGGCAATCGGGCTGATTTAGCCGAAGTTTTCGAAACCGCCCTTAAAGACCTTGAACGCGCAGGCGCTGTCCTGGTCGATATCGAATTTGAACCCAATCGCGACATGTACCGCGACAGCTTCACAGTGCTGATGTTCGAACTGCGCGAGGAGATGGGCAAATATCTGCGCTCTATTCCAGAAATGGAAAGTGGCAACACTCCGCGCTCACTTGCTGACTTGATCGCATTCAATAAGGCAAATGCGGACACCGAAATGCGCTGGTTTGGGCAGGAATTGTTCGAACAGGCCGAAGCGACCACAGACCGCGAAGCTTACGAGGCAGCGCGCGAAAACGCAGTACGCATCGCAGGCAAAGAAACACTCGATCTGCTCTTAGCCGAAAACAACGTGCAGTTTTTAGTCGCTCCAACCCGCGGCCCCGCCTGGACAAGCGATCTGGTGAACGGCGACAGCTTTAACGGCTCTATCGGTTTCGGATCACCCGCCGCAATTGCCGGCTATCCGCACTTAACAGTGCCAATGGGACATATTGAGGGGCTTCCGGTAGGGATCAGCTTCTTTGGCGCTAAATGGGCCGATCACGATGTTCTAAGGGCAGGTGCAGCTTATGAGGCTGCGCGCTCGGCCAAACTGCCGACGCCGACGTTCAAAAGATGGGCGCCATTCTACACTGTGACCCAGTAGCCTTCCTCAATCTCTAGGCAGCGCGGACCTGGTCGAGAAATTTTCCGACTTGCTCACGCAATATTCTCGCCTGCGTGCTTAGCCCTGATGAGCTTTCAAGAACCTGCGCAGCAGTTGCGCCAGATGCCCTCGAAACTGTGCTAACCTCGTCGATAGTCGAGCTGACAGTTTGCGTATTGCGCGCGGCAAGGTCGATGCTTTGTGCTAGATCCTGACTTGCAATCGCTTGCTGATCGACAGCTGAAGCAATCACTGTCGCAGTGGATTCAAGCGCCACCACCTCTTCCGAAATCCTCGAAAGCGCCGACGCACTGTTGTCAGTTGCCGACTGCATCTCACGAATTAGGCGTTCAACTTCCTCTGTCGCTTTGCCAGTTTGGCTCGCTAATTCCTTCACTTCCGATGCAACCACCGCAAAACCGCGTCCCGTTTCACCGCCTCTTGCAGCCTCAATCGAAGCGTTGAGCGCGAGCAAATTTGTACGTTGCGCAATACCCGCGATCACTTCAACGATCTGACTGATTTCATCAGCGGACGCGGTCAATCCGGCGATCGTTTTGTCAGCTTCATGGGCCGCTTGCGCCGCGCGTTGCGCTCGCTCTGAAGAAGAGGTCGCCTGTCGGCTCACTTCATTGATCGAAAGAGAGAATTCATCGGTTGCAGCCGCCGCCCCAGTTATCCCGTCAGACGCCTGCTTAAGATTAGCGTTGGCTTCTGAAACGGTATTCGACGACGCATCAACAGTGCGGGTGAGCTCATCAGCAGCAGCGCACATCTGGTCCGAAGTGGATGCCACTTCGTGAGCGACATCGGCAACGCTCTGCTCGAAATTCTCCGCCAACGATTTCAGCATTTCGGCCTGGCGTGAACGACTGGCCTCGCGCTCCGCTTCGATCTCTCGTTGCCTTTGCAGTTCGCGCTTATGTTCGTTTCGTGCCTGCTCAGCGGCATCCTGCTGGACACTACGCAACACGCTTAGTGACGAGGAAAGTTGACCAATTTCATCTTCCCGCTCGCCCCATGGAATAACCAGTTCTGTCTCGCCTAAAGCGATACGTTCGCTAACTCCGCTGATGTCGGCAATCGGCTCAATAACCCGGCGCGAAACCAAGGTTCGAGCAAGAATTACAAGGCCAAGAGCAATAATGACGCCGGCAACCAAGGCTATGATGGTAGATTGGATTGCAACTTGCCCTTCGCCTGAATAATTCCCCACACGCTCAGCAGCTTCCTCTCGCAAAACCACCACCTGCGCGATTGTTGTATCAAGCGCATCATACCGTGGCCCAAGAAAGCTCTCTTTCTCCACGACATCAAGCGGCGCATCGCGCACTTCGACAAGCAGGCCTTCGACTTTGCGGATATTGGCATCAATTGCGCTGACTTTCGCCAGATAATCAGGTCCAAATACGCCTGCACTTTGGCGCAATTCCTGATTCATTTCGACGACAGATCGGGCTTGCTCGATACCTAAAGCAATGGTTTCCGCATCATAGCCACGGGCACGATACGCTCCCATATTGTCTTTTGCCAAAGTGATCTGGCGGTTCATATTCGCAGTGAGAAATGCAACGTCTGTCACATCGGAAAGAGCGGCAGAGCGCTGTTCGATCCTGAATGTACCGATAGTCCCGATCGCACCGAGGATGATCACCACCAGCGCGATAAGGTTGAAAACTCTTCCCGTTTGCGACTGGATTGATCCCTTCAGGATCCAGTCTTCAAATCGTTGCCGCATAAACCTCTCGGTCCCTCAAAACCTAAGTCAAACGTGCATCCAAAGGCAATCAGCCGACAGCTTTGAATGGCTATCGTGGTCAGTACGGCGCTTAGGGTTAATTTGTAGTTAGGGGCGGCCCGAAGTGAGCCAGAACCGCTAAAGATTTATGGCTCTGTGGTCTGCGGATTGGGGGCAACAAAAAGAAAAGCCGCAAACTTTGAAACGAAAGTTTGCGGCTCTAATTTTTAGAAGACTCTGAAGGAAATCAGTCAGCCTTTTTTGCTGCCTTTTTCGCAGGCGCTTTTTTTGCCGCTTGCTTTTTAGCTGCTGGTTTTTTGGCCGGTGCCTTCTTTGCGGCTGGCTTGTCTTCCGCGGCTGCCTTTTTCGCAGGCGCTTTCTTAGCAGGTGCCTTTTTTGCGGGCGCCTTTTTTGCGGCTGGCTTTTTGGCAGCTGCCTTCTTTTTAGGCGCTGCTTTGGCTTTTTCTGCCTCAGCGTCTTCGTCCGCTTCGATCGCCGCCTGAAGCTCTTCTGCAGTCACTTCGCGCTCGGTCACATCCGCCGTGTCGAATAGAAAATCGACCACCTTGTCTTCATACAATGGCGCACGAAGCTGAGCCGCTGCCATTGGATCAGACTGAACGTATTGGATAAAACGTTCGCGATCTTCCTCGCGATATTGCTGCGCTGCCTGTTGGATGAGCATCGACATTTCTTGGCTGCTCACTTCGACATTGTTGGCCTGACCGATTTCCGAGAGGAGCAAGCCCAAACGCACACGGCGCTCAGCGATGGCTTTGTAATCGTCTTTTTCCGCTTCGATCTCTTTTAAAGCGTCTTCAGGATTGTCTTCCTTCGCCGCTTCTTGCTGAAGCTGGTTCCAAATCTGGTCAAACTCCGCGTCAACCATTTGGCTTGGCACTTCAAAGTCATGACCGGCTGCAAGAGTATCAAGCAAGGAGCGCTTCATTTGCGTGCGCGTGAGACCAGCGGTCTGCTGCTCCAGCTGACCTTTCATGATCTCTTTCAGCTTGTCCAAGCTATCAAGGCCGAGGTTCTTGGCGAAATCCTCGTCAATCACCGTGTCGGTTTCAACTTTCACCGCTTTTACCGTGACGTCGAAAGTTGCTTCTTTCCCAGCGAGGTGCTCCGCCTGATAATCATCGGGGAAAATTACAGTAATGGTTTTTTCATCACCCGCCTTCACACCGGTAAGCTGCTCTTCAAAACCGGGAATAAACGCGCCTGATCCGATGACCAGCGGCGCGTCTTCTGCTTTGCCACCTTCAAATTCTTCGCCATCAATCTTACCAACAAAATCGATGATGAGCTGGTTGCCATCAGCAGCTTTCTTGCTTTTGGCCGCGTCTTTGTAACTCTTGTTCTGACCGGCAATGCCCTGGATCGCTTCGTCGATCTGCTCATCGCTTACGGGGACGACCAGCTTTTCAAGCTTCAAACCCTCAACGCTGGGTGCCTCGATTTCAGGCAGCACTTCAAGCTCAACGGTCAGCTCTGCATCTTTGCCCTCTTCGTAACCTTCGGCCATGTCGATTTTGGGCTGCATTGCAGGGCGAAGCTCTTCGTCCTTGATGAGGCTGTCAATCGACGACTGAATGGTGTCGTTGACCACTTGAGCATGAAGCTGCTCGCCGTGCATTTTCTTTACAAGGTTCGCAGGCACCTTGCCTGGACGAAAACCCGGCATTTTCACCTGCGGTGCCACTTTTTTGATCTCAGCATCCACTTTCGCGGCGATTTCATCAGCCGTGATCGTGATGGCATAGGAGCGCTTCAGGCCTTCATTGGCAGTTTGCTTCGTTTGCATAGGGGTACTTTGAGAGCCTTCTTCTTCGCAAAATCATAAGTGTTGCTTGCGTTCGTACACACGGGCCCAAGGGCGCGAATTGGTGCGGGCGAAGGGACTCGAACCCCCACATCTTACGATACCAGAACCTAAATCTGGCGCGTCTACCAATTTCGCCACGCCCGCACTGCCGAACGAAGCCGCGCGGGAAACCATGCTGGTCCCCGCGCGCATCTGGGAGGCCCTGTATCGCTGCTTTTGCGAAAGGGCAAGCATAGCGTTTGTGCATGTCCGCTTGTTTAGCGCCAATCACCGCATTAAGGCGCGCTGGAAACATTCGGATCAAACCCTTGCGGAACACCCGCAACGAAGGACAATTATGACTGACGAAACCCCAGAAACACCCGCAAATGCAGGCGCGGATGTGCCGCCAAGCGAGCTTGCCGTTCATCCTGCAAGCCCACACTTTGATGCCGAAGTTCTCCAACGCGGGGTTGGAATTCGCTTCAAAGGAAAAACCCGGACCGATATTGAAGAATATTCGATCAACGAAGGATGGGTGCGCGTTCAAGCGGGCAAGACGGTCGACCGCAAAGGACGTCCTTTGACTATCAAGCTAAACGGTCCAGTCGAAGCTTGGTTTGAAGATTTGGGCGACAACCCGCCAGTCGCGAAAAAAGACTAATCGTTCAAAAACCCAGCAAAAGCTTGCGTGAATGCGGGCGATGCCTCGCGCCGTGTGGCGATTTTGGGTGCGGGCGCAGGGTCTGCCGCGTTTGAGGCATAAATGAAGCCTTCCAAAGGCCAATGCGTCCCGCCGGGTGCTTGGATGGCTTGGTACCAAACCCGAACTTTGCTCCAATCATTGTTGGGGGACACATCGATAGCAGGCACATTGCGTTCTATCTGACCACGCCTGCAGTTAATCGTCGACCAATTGGAATGCGACAGCATCACTGTGCGCGAATCGATGATTTCACTGACATAAGCAACGTGGCCAAGCCGCATATTGCGATACGGTTTGAACACCATAACCGCACCCGCAGCAGGCATAGAGCCTCTTTGATACCGCCCTTCCGCCTGTCCCCACCACGTGCGCGCATCGCCATAAATCTGGATGCCAGAAAGCTGGCGAGCATAGGGCACACATTGCAAATACCCCGATGACTGAGCGTTCAGCGGGGAGGCCGCAATCGGCGACAGGATGGCGGCCAAGGCTACGGCGATCATCGAAATAAGGCGAAACTTCATGGCCGTAGGTAATTACGCGGTAAGGTTTATTTGGACCTTGGGATTATGGTTAACGGCTAGTCTACAATTCCTACGAAGTTCGCGACTGCGCGCGCTTGCCAGCACAAATGCTTGCTCAAATGCTTGCCTTATCCGCGGTTAAAGGCCACTGGCGCGAACAGTCATGAAACCGCAAGTCATCATTATCGGCCGTCCCAATGTCGGCAAGTCGACCCTGTTTAACAGGCTGGTCGGCAAAAAGCTCGCGCTGGTCGATGATCAGCCGGGCGTAACGCGCGACAGGCGCATGGGCGATGCTGAGATTGCAGGGCTGGAATTCACTGTGGTTGATACTGCGGGCTGGGAGGATGAAGACGAGCTTTCCCTGCCGGGCAGGATGCGCAGACAGACAGAGGCCAGTTTGGAAGGCGCAGACGCAGCCTTGTTTGTGGTCGATGCGCGCGCGGGCCTGACCCCGCTCGATAATGAAATTGCGAGATATCTGCGCGAGCATGACGTACCAATTGTGCTGGTCGCCAACAAAGCTGAAGGCAAAGCGGGCGAAAGCGGCGTTTTGGAAGCGTACTCGCTGGGCATGGGCGAACCGATTGGCGTTTCAGCAGAGCATGGCGAAGGAATAGCCGATCTGTTCAGCGGACTTTGGCCGATCATTGGCGATCAGGCTGAACAGTTTGAAAAGTCCGAGGCAGAGCGCGCTGAGGAAGACGAGGACAACGAAGACAAACCGCTGGGCCCACTTAAGCTTGCCATTGTGGGCAGACCCAATGCGGGTAAATCGACACTCATCAACCGTTTTCTAGGCGAAGATCGCCTTCTGACAGGTCCAGAGGCCGGAATAACACGCGATTCAATTGCTATCGATTGGCAATGGGAGGATCCCAAATCAGGCGAGACCCGCGAGATCCGGTTGATCGATACCGCCGGAATGCGCAAAAAGCGCAATGTCACCGAGAAGCTAGAAAAACTGTCAGTCGCCGATGCGCGCCGCGCAGTGGATTTTGCAGAGGTTGTCGTGCTTCTTCTCGATGCAACTCAAGGCCTCGAACACCAAGACCTAAAAATCGCGAGCATGGCGCTCGAAGAAGGTCGCGCCTTGATGGTCGCGATCAACAAATGGGATGTTGCCGAAGATGCAAGCGGCCTGTTTAATGGGATCCGTGCCGCTTTGGATGATGGCTTGGCTCAGGTGCGCGGTGTGCCTTTGCTGGCGGTAAGCGCGAAGACAGGCAAGGGATTGGACACTCTTTTAAGCGCAGCCTTTACCCTACGCGAAAGCTGGTCAAAACGCGTGCCCACCGCAGCGCTTAACCGTTGGTTTGATGACGCAATGGCGGCAAACCCGCCGCCGGCGCCGGGAGGCAGGCGGATCAAATTGCGCTATATCACGCAAGCCGGCACGCGCCCTCCCCGCTTTGTTGTGTTCGGCACACGGCTGGATGACTTGCCCAAAAGCTACGAGCGGTATCTAGTGAACGGCATCCGCGCTAAACTGGGATTTGACGCTGTGCCGGTTCGGGTTGTGCTGAAAAGTCCCAAAAACCCATACAACGCCAATCGCGGCGGTGGGGGCAATTATTCGGGAGGGGACAAGAAGGCATGATCCTCGATCTGCTCGCTGCAACCGATATCGCGACCGATCTGATTGAACGCACCTCTTCGACACAAAGAGTGCGCGAGGCTGTGGAGCTAAGCCTTGCGCCTGCCTTTCTTTTGGTCGGCATTGGCAGCCTGATGAATGTCATGATGCAGCGGCTGATTTGGCTTGCTGGCAGAATTGAGCGGCTTTGTGTCAATTCCACACTGGAGCGGCCAGAATTTCTAAGCCGCCTGCCTTTCGAGGTTGAAGTCGAATGGCTAACATTGCGCCGAAGGCTGGTGCGCATGGCGATGAAATTCTCAATCGCTGCGGCGGTCATCATCAGCCTTGTGATTGCGCTTTTGTTTGTTTCTGCCTTTATTGAGATCAATGTAGGTGTGGTCGTGACAGTGCTTTGGGTCTTGTGCGTGGGCCTGTTGATTATCGGCCTTTGCTATTTCTTGCGTGAGGCATTGATGGCGGCCGATGGGCCGAACACCAACGGCGACTGAATTAGAAAGGACGGGGACATTTCTGCTCCCGCCCTTTCTTGTGTGTCTGTTTTTTAGACTTAGTCCTTACCCTCGCCAGCGGCCTGGCTTTGCAGTTGGACGTAGTTTTCAAGGCCCATCCGCTCGATCATGTCGAATTGCGTTTCGAGGAAATCGACATGCTCTTCTTCGTTATCGAGGATGTAGTTGAAGAGATCGCGGCTCACATAATCGCGCACGCTTTCGCAATATTCGATCGCATCGCGCAGCAGCGGAATGGCGTCTTCTTCCAGCTTCATGTCTGCTTCGAGGATTTCTTTGACCGTCTCACCCACGCGCAGATTGTGGATCGCTTGAAAATTGGGAAGACCGTTTAGAAACAGCACACGCTCTGCCAATTTATCGGCATGCTCCATCTCTTCGATGGATTCTTTGCGTTCATAAGCGGCTAGCTTTGCCACTCCCCAATCATCCAGCACGCGGTAATGCAGCCAGTATTGATTGATCGCGGTCAGCTCATTGGTGAGAGCCTTGTTGAGAAATTCGATGACTTTGGGGTCGCCCTTCATGGGATCGGTCCTCTTGAGTGTGCGCATGTGCGCATGGTTGCGGATTATGGCACTAAATATGCCCATCACCCGCCTCAAGACAAGAGGGGGAATTCAAATTTTTCTATATTTTTCAGCTACTTGAAAACCGTTCTCAGTAACGGAATTGGGCTTTAGACTGCGACTTGTTTGCAGGTAGCCTCTTCGCGGTGTTCAGTGATGATCTTATCAGCCTTCTCAAGGCATTGACCGCAATTGGGTTTTTTACCCAGGCAGGCATAGGTCGCAACAGCATCACCGCGGGTGTTTGCGGCAGCATCGCGCAAATCGGTTTCTCTTATTGCGTTACAGATGCAGATATACATCGGCCTAGAATCACTCCTGCGAAGCGTTTGCAACAACACTTTATGAGAACAATTCTTAATTGCAAGGGGTTTCTTGACAACAAGCCCTATTGAAAAAGGCAACAAGCAGCTTGGCGCATGGCGATGAGGCAGATTACCTCCTCAAAGGAAACATCGTGCGATAGGTCAGGCAGCGCCATAGCCATTCGAGCGGGCCATAGCGGAACCGATCAAGCCAAGGCTTGGACCATGCGAGCATAAGGACGCACATTGCCAAAGTGAGCAGGTAAAGCTGAGGCCGGTCTAATTGGCCGTACAATCCCAGCCCCCAGCCATGCATAACGAAAAGCATGACAATCGATGTACCCAGATAATTCGTAAATGCCGCCCTGCCCGCTGCGCGAATACGTTGTGCCAACCAACCTGTCCAAGCAGGCGAATAAGCGATCAGTATTGCGGCAAGGCCTATGACCATTGCGAGCCTGGGCAGGAAGCTCCATCCGATAAACGCCGCCATCGTCCCGTAAAATCCGAAGCCCGTCGATTGCACGTATAGTGCAATGAGAAGGTGCAAAACGCCGCCAAGCAGCAGCCCCACCCAGCCCCATATAAGGAGAGTGCGCCGCCCAATCCCGCCGCTAAAAAAGCCCATCCGGTAAAGCGCCATCCCCACTAGCATCAAAGGCAAGGTTTCAAAGCCAATCTGCAAAAGGCCAAGAAGCGGCATAGTCGCGCGGTTTTCAAATCGGTCCGCCAAAAACGCACCGTAATCACCTGAAAGCTTGGCGTCATCCACCGCTGCATATTCGGAAATGGCAGGTTCAATCCCTGCAACCATTTCAGCTTTCGCCTCTTCCATCCCCGGCGCATCACCAAAGGAGCTCTCGGCAATGGCAAAGGGAAATGTCATGGCCGCTGCGAACAGCAATGCGCTCACACAATATCCGGTCAGTCCCACAGCAAATTGCGTTTTTGCGCTCCATTTGAGGCACAACAGCGCGACCATACCGGCAACACCGTAAACGAACAGAATATCGCCCATCCAGATAAAGAAGAAATGGATGAGGCCAAACATGGCAAGCAAGGCCAGCCGCCAGAATTGCAACCATCGCGTGCCCTCGCGCGCCCAAACGCGATCCATGAAAAGGACCATGCCAGCGCCAAACAAAAGAGTAAAAAGCCCGCGCATTTTGCCATCAATCAGGACAAATTGCGCAACCCATTGCCACCCGCTTGGATCATTCGTCTCACTCAGAAAGGCGTCCGGATACATGTAGGCGCTGAACGGCTGACCAAACGCGACAATGTTCGCAGCCAAAATACCCATCACGGCGAGGCCGCGGATAAAATCCAATGTCTCTATGCGGCTGGAAGAGGAGACGGGCGCCTGCCCGCTGACTTTTTCGTCATCAATAGAAGCACTGCCAACTACGGCCGGATTGATAGTGTCGCTCATGTTCGATCCCCCTTGATGCGCCTTTCTCAAGGCTTAGCATGCATGAGGACCAAAGAAATGCAATCTTGATGAGCGACCCATGCAGTCCGCTCAATTGGAGGTTTCACCTCGTTAGGGGGCCTTAATGACGCAGTCCTGCCCTTGCGCTTTAAGCTTTGAACAAGCGCTTTGAGCGGCATTTCGGCTGGCAAAACCCATCGCAATCAAACGCGTTACCCTTCCGCTGGAAACTAGCGACTTGCGCGTTCCAGATAAGGCTGGGTTGTTCTGCAACTTTCCCCAAAGTCGATCAGCATTCGCTGCCACACCAAAAGCGCCAAGCTGAAGTCCCCAAGCACCAGATGAGGCTGCCACTGGGCTGGCCACCGCTTGGGTGGGGCGCGGGGCAGTCGGCGTGGTTGCAGGAGGCGAGCTACGGTGCGGTTCGCGCACGGCTGCTCTTTCAAGCGGTTGAGGCGTTGGCAATCGGTATTGTTGAACTGGCCTTGGTGCAGGCGGTAAACCGCGCAGCGCTGTTTGGGTAGGAGGAGTAGCTGACGCAGCTGTCCGAGTTGGCGCTCTTGGCGCCGGCGTTGCGGTAGATTGACTGGGCACAACAGATTCAGTCACGCCAAGGTCAGATGCCGCGAGCGTAGATGCCAAACGCCGATCCGCTTCTACTTTCAGGATCGCAGCTAATGATTGCGCTTCCTGACGCTGCTCCAGCGGGATGTATTGGTTCATCTGCGCAATCGCCTTGGTCGCTTGCGGAAGCCCAGCCGATTGCGACAGGCTCAACAAAGCATAGGCGCGGACCCAGTCTTTGGGCGCATAATCCGCATTAAAATGAGCAAGCCCCATAATGTATTGCGCGCGCGGATCGCCTCTGCCCGCGGCTGCTTCGATCAGGGGAATGGCTTTCGCTTGTTCACCTTGCTGAAAAAGCAAGAGTCCATAATTGTCCGCCGCTTTAATATGCCCTTTCAGAGCCGCTTCCAGATACAGATCGCGCGCTTTCGATATATCGCTCGGCACGCCGCGTCCCAATCTGTAAGCCTGCGCCAGGTTAAACAGGGCATCAGTATCTCCCGATGCGGCCGGGTCCTGCCATTCAGCGACGGCGCGCGCATAGTCGCCCTGGCTCCACGCATCGACACCACTTTTCACATCCGCAGACAGCGGCGCTGCGAAAGACAACGCAGTGATTGTAGCGATTGCGGTCAAGGCATTCTGAAACCGCAATATTTTCTGCCCTGAACGCTGCTTCATGCGATTTGCCATGATGACGAACCCTTCTTGGTGATGGCGCTTGCAAGCTCGGTCTATAACACATTTCCGCCGATTTTCTGAGCGGTTTTGATCTGTTTAACCAAGTTTATAGTGAATGAAGTATTATCATTTCGTTGCAGCCTTTTCGCGATGAGCAGCCGGGCTTGTCAGCCGTCTCGTTAACCTAAAATTAGGGGTAGTCTGCGATTTCCCTTTCACGACATCGCAATCACGCGATGCCCATGTTTTTACTTTAGGTCTTTAGATCAGGGGGACCAAACTTTGCGCGTACTCGCTTTGGCATCGCAAAAAGGCGGATCAGGGAAAACCACTCTTTCCGGCCATCTCGCCGTTCAGGCACAGCGCGCTGGCGCTGGCCCGGTTGTTCTTATCGACATTGATCCGCAAGGTTCGCTTGCGGATTGGTGGAACGAGCGTGAGGCGGAGTATCCAGCCTTTGCGCAAACCACAGTTTCGCGGCTAGCCAATGACCTTGCAGCGCTTCGTCAGCAAGGCTTTAAACTGGCCGTTATCGATACGCCGCCCGCAATCACAATGGCTATTCAGTCTGTGATTGGCGTTGCCGAGCTTATCGTGGTTCCAACTCGTCCCAGCCCGCACGATCTGCGCGCGGTGGGTGCGACAGTTGATCTGTGTGAGCGTGCTGGCAAACCACTTGTGTTTGTTGTTAACGCAGCCACACCGAAGGCCAAGATCACTTCAGAAGCAGCCGTTGCGCTTTCACAGCATGGCACAGTTGCTCCGATTACACTTCACCATCGCACCGACTTTGCAGCATCCATGATCGATGGCCGCACTGTGATGGAAGTCGCTGAAGACAGCCGCAGCGCGGCCGAAATCACGGCTCTTTGGAAATATATCTCAGACAGGCTCGAAAAGAATTTCCGCCGGACTGTCTTCGCAGCTCCAGGCACGCAAGTCGCCAATGGTGGGGGTGTTCAGCGTCCTTCTGGCGGATTTGGTCGCCGGGTCGCACAATAAGCAAGGGAGCGGGAGATGACCGAAGCAAGTTTTGCCTCACTCGGCCCGCGTTTGCTCGCTCGTAAGGGCGGAGCAAAGCCAGCGATGCGGCCACAAGCGGCAGCACTTCCGAGCGAAATCGCAAACGCGACAAGCGCAGACGGCGATGCACTAGAGGATTTGGGCTGGAACGATATGGGCGGCGATGCCCAATACGATCAGCAAACCGAAAATTCAGCTGAAGTTGTCCCAATTTCAACCAACACGAACGCTGACAAACCGGCGAAAAAAGCGGCTGACGCTTCTAATGTGGTCGTCAAACGCGACAAGAAGTCTGCAAAAAAGAATGCCAAGAAGCCTGCCAAACGCGCCGCATTTACTTTGCGGCTCGATACTGACCGACATCTAAAACTCCGGCTTGCATCGACCATGCAAGGCATCAGCGCGCAAGCGCTCGTAACCAAAGCATTGGATTCAATGCTCGCTGATATCGAAGACCTCGACGCTTTGGCAGCGCGCATGAAGCGCAATTGAGCCAGAAGTTAGAACGACCAACACACCTTTGAACTGGCCACAATCGGCCCCTTAAACAGGAAAAGACCCATGACACGCAGCCAAAACAGCAGCACTTATGGTCTCAAGAAAGCATCAACGAAAAGCTCGCGCACTGCCCTTATCATGGGAACTGCGCTTGCTAGCATCGCTTTGACAGGGTGCGCCTCAACTGCACCACGCGCGGATGCGTCTGTCAGCAAAGCGCAGATCGCTCTGGACAAAGGTAAGGTCAGCAAAGCCATCGCACTTGCCGAAGAGGCTGTTTTTGCTGATCCTCGCAATGCTGCACATCGTTCGCTTCTGGGCGCTGCCTATTTGGAAGCGGGACGTTTTCAATCTGCAGCGACAAGCTTTGAAGATGCAATGAAGCTTGGTGATGACAGCGCTCGCACTGTATTGAGCTATGCTCTTGCAAAAGTTGCCACTGGCGACAACGCATCGGCGCTCAGCAAATTGCAAGCAAACCAACAAGCTATCAATCCTGCTGATTATGGACTTGCGGTGGCTTTGGCCGGCAAGCCTGAAAATGGCACTCATGTCTTGGTCAACGCCCTGCGGGCTGGTCAGAACAGCGCCAAGATGCGTCAAAACCTTGCTTATGCTTATGCGTTGGCTGGCAACTGGCGTGCAGCGCGCGTTATGGCGGCCGAAGACGTTCCAGCAGATCAATTGGATGCGCGTCTGTCGAAATGGGCCGCAATGGCAAGCCCAGAGGCGTACACAGCTCGCGTTGCTGACTTGCTTCAGGTAACCGCTCAGTCGGATGCTGGCCAACCTCAGCGTCTTGCGCTTGCCAATTTCCCAAGCACACAGCAGATGGTCGCCGAAGCTGCTGCAACATCACCAGCGCCAGTTGCACAACCTGCGCGCCCTGCGATTGCTGCTGCAAAACCGGCCAAAGTTGAAACTGTCGCTGTCAAGCCAGCTGCGCCTAAACCAGCGCCCGCCCCAGCGGTGGCTCCGGCTCCTAAAAAGATTGAGAAGGTTGACCCCTCAGTTGCGCAGATTTTTGCTGCGACGGGCCAAACTCCTGCGAAAAAGCCCGCTGTTGCCGCTCCAAAACCAGTCGCGAAGCAAACCCGGGTAACCGCATCACCTTCGGGCACATCAGGCAGCCGTTTCGTTTCCAATCCTGTGGTACAAAAACTTCCTGTGGCAGCGGCTCGCCCTGCTCCAAAACGTGTTGCGAAAGCGCCAGTGGCGGCTCCAAAGCCTGCTCCGCAGCGCCGGGTAGCCTCTAGCGCACCGAAAGCGGACACACACCTCGTTCAACTCGGCAGCTATTCAAGCCGCACTGAGGCAGAACGCGGATGGAAAGTTATCAAATCCAAATTCCCTCAGCTCGCATCACACGACGTTGTGATCACGCAGGCCGAGGTAAAAGGCAAAACCTATTTCCGCGTGGCAGCAGCCGGTTTCGGCCAGTCCAGCGCGCGCAGCATGTGCCGCACGGTTAAGGCATCAGGCCGCGGTTGCTTTGCTTATGCAGCGGCAAACCCGCCAGCAGGCGCGGTTGATCGCGGCGTGCGCATCGCGGCACGCTCGCGTTAAGTTGCTTTCCCTGAACTTCAGCGAACCTTCCCTCGGAGCGAAAGCTCCGGGGGTTTTTTGCAATTGGAAGCGTTTTGGCTTTGCTTAGCTAAAGTGCAATCTCAACTCCGCCTTTGATCAGAGCGCGTACGCGCCCCTGTGCGCCCTGACGATCAAAAGCGGTGTTATCAGCAGTTGCTGCCATCTTTGTTCGATCGATGACCCAAGGGGCTTCTGGATCGATCAACGCGATATCCGCCTCCAAACCCACTTCAAGAACGCCTGCTGGAACGCCCAACAGACGCGCAGGATTGCGCGCCAGCAAGTCAAACGCTCGAGGTAAATCAATCACTTCCTCGCGAACCAAGCCAAGCGTCATTGCAAGCAGGGTCTCAGCCCCCGCCATACCTGGTTCGGCATCCGCAAACGGCAGTCTTTTGTCTTCAGGTCCACGCGGATCGTGGCCGCTGGAGATTACATCCACCACACCCTCAGCAATGGCCGCGCGCGCAGCTTGACGATCTGCTTCGCTGCGCAGAGGCGGAGAAAGCTTTGCAAATGTTCGGAAATCGGCTGTTTCCAGCTCTGACAGCATGAAATGGGCCGGCGTGATCCCGCAGGTTACACTGACGCCGCGCGATTTGGCCGCGCGCACCAGATCAAACCCTGCAGCCGTTGTGACTTGGCGAAAATGCAGCCTCGCTCCGCTCATCTCGGCCAAAGCTATATCGCGCGCAATCGCCAAGCTTTCTGCCTCTGGCGGAGCGCTTGGCAATCCCAGACGGGTTGCAATCTCCCCTGCACTCGCCGCTGCTTCGCCCACCAAGGCTGCATCTTCTGCGTGAGCAACCACCACCAGATCGAGCATGGCAGCATATTGCAACAAGCGCAGCATGACCCCACTATCGCTGATCCAGCGGCGGCCTGTCGCAATGCCGCGCGCGCCTGCATCGCGCATCAGGGCTATTTCAGCGAGTTCTGCGCCTTCCAACCCTCGCGTGGCAGCCGCCAAGGGATGCACCCAAAGATCAGGCTTTCCTGACTTTGCGATGTAATTGACACGGCTGGGGTAATCGAGCGGCGGGGATTGATCCGGCATCAAGGCAGCGCGCGTAATTCCGCCAAAATGAAATGCGGGCTTGTCGACCGAAAAGACAGCGAGATCGACCAATCCAGGTGCCACCAGCTTACCGCCAGCGCCCAGAACCTGATCGCCTGCTGCTGGCGAGACGTCAGGGCCAAGCTCTGCAATTGCGCCATCGACCAGCCGGACAGCGCCATCAATGACACCATCTGGCGTAACCAATTTGCCGCCTTTGATCGTTAGAGGTCGTGTCTGCTTCATGCCGCCCACCCCTCAATCCCGCGCGCGGTTCGGGTTAGCACATCTAGGCACGCCATCCGGATCGCAACGCCCATTTCAACCTGCTGCGTGATGATCGAGCGATCGAGCATATCAGCGACCTCGCTATCGATCTCAACGCCCCGGTTCATGGGGCCTGGATGCATTACCAGGGCATCAGACGCGGCACGCGTCAGCCGCGCTTTTGTAAGCCCGTATAGGTGGTGATATTCGCGCGCAGACGGGATGAATTGCCCCGCCATCCGTTCTTGCTGAAGCCGCAACATCATCACAACGTCGCAACCATCAAGCGCGGCATCGAAGTCGGTAAAGGGCTCGACCCCCATCGCCTCAATCCCCGCTGGCATCAAAGCAGGCGGCGCACATGCGCGCACTTTGGCGCCCATTGCTTTCATGCAAAGGATGTTTGATCGCGCGACACGGCTATGCAGAATATCACCACAAATCAGCACACTACGCCCTGTAAAATCCTCCGAAACTTCGCCCCGCTCCGCCAGTTTTGCGCGCAAAGCCAGCGCATCAAGCAACGCTTGCGTCGGATGTTCATGACTGCCGTCGCCTGCGTTCAAAACCGGGCAATCCACTTTGTCAGCGATAAGCTGTGTTGCGCCGCTGGAGCTGTGCCGGATCACAATCGCATCTGCGCGCATCGCGTTAAGCGTGATCGCTGTATCGATCAGCGTCTCGCCCTTTTTTACAGAGCTTTGGGCGGCATGCATGTTAACGACATCAGCACCCAACCTTTTGCCAGCGATTTCAAAGCTCAAAAGCGTGCGCGTCGAATTTTCGAAGAACGCATTGATGATGGTGAGACCAGCCAAAAGCCCGGCATGTTTGGCGCTTTGCCGGTTCAATTGAACCCATTGCTCTGCCGAATGCAGCAAATAGAGGATTTCGTGGCGCTCAAGCTGGCCAATGCCGGTAAGATCACGATGCGGAAAGGCAAGACGCCCCGCCGGGAAGCGGTCGTTCGCAGTGTTTGGTGCCGTGTTGTCCATTAAAGCGATGCTGTTAGTCGAGCGATGTCGATCGCTCAACCCACGAAATGCCCGCTTTCCCATGGAAGTTTGGGAATTTAGTGCTTAGGTGTGCGCTAAAGACAGCACGCGCTCTTCGTAGGACACACATACATGGCATTTGTCGGCAAGGTTTGGAAACTTCTGGTGGGGATCAAGGACGGATTGGTTCTGATCTTTATGTTGCTGTTTTTCATCGCTCTTTTCAGCATCCTATCGGCATCACCCAATCCCGGCCAAGTGCGCGAGGGCGCTTTAGAGATCAATCTATCGGGCTTTATCCTTGAAGAGCGCAGCCTGATCGATCCTTTTGCCACTCTGTTAAGCGGTGAGGCGCCTCCAACCGAATTTCAGGCACGCGATATCATTCGAGCTCTTGATAGCGCTGCATCCGATGATCGCATCAATTCCGTTGTGATCGACATGTCGACCTTCATCGGCGGCGGGCAAGTGCATTTGCAAGCCATTGGCGAGGCGATGGACCGTGTGCGCGCCGCGGAAAAGCCGGTATTGGCGTACTCGCTTGTTTACGGTGATGATCAAATGCTGTTGGCGAGCCACGCGAGCGAAGTATGGGCAGACCCGCTCGGCGGTGCGCTCATTGCAGGCCCTGGTGGCAGTATTCTTTTCTACAAAGACCTGATTGAGAAACTCAACGTTAATGCGCGCATTTATCGCGTGGGTGAATTTAAGTCTGCAGTGGAGCCTTACGAGCGCACCGATTTATCAGAACCAGCGCGCGAAAATCTTGAGGCGCTTTACGGCTCGCTTTGGGAAGAATGGCAGGCCAACGTGAAAAAGGCGCGCCCGGGTGCCAACCTTAACCTTGTGACAAAGGACCCCGTTGCTTGGATTGAAGCCTCTTCAGGTGATCTTGCACAGGCAGCGTTAGAGGCAGGGCTGGTCGATAAGCTTGGGGACCGGGTGCAATTTGGCGAACGTGTCGCCGAGCGGGATGAACATCATGCCCGCCACCATGATCAGCGAGGCCTTTGCGTTTGCGTCCGTCAAACCTGCTACGCTTTTTTCGGCGAGCGGGTATCGGTGATCTCAAC
>JBCAZT010000023.1:0-29231 GCA_038532855.1 Pseudomonadota bacterium | reverse complement strand
GTTCTGGGGTTGCAGGAGAAGACTTTGACCGCGCCTATATGGGCTGCGTACTGCCTGCTGGATTGGGTCAGGCCCCTGCCCGCCAGGCTGTGGTGAAAGCGGGGCTTCCAAAGTCCGTTCAAGCCACGACTGTCAACAAAGTGTGCGGATCAGGTATGCAAACCGTCATCATGGGCGCAGAAGCGCTGGCGAGCGGCACGATAGATTACGTGGTCGCAGGCGGCATGGAGAGCATGACCAATGCGCCATATTTGCTCAAAAAACACCGCTCTGGTGCTCGGATTGGGCACGACACCACGTATGATCACATGTTCCTTGATGGGCTGGAAGATGCCTATGAAGAAGGCCGCGCAATGGGCACCTTTGCGCAGGACACAGCGAACGAATACCAGCTCACCCGCGAAGAGCAGGACAGCTATGCGATAGAGAGCCTCACCCGCGCCAATGCCGCGATTGAAAGCGGTGCGTTCGCCGATGAAGTGGTCCCGGTGACTTTCAAAACCCGCAAAGGCGATGTGACTGTCGATACCGATGAGCAGCCCGGCAAAGGTCGCCCGGATAAAATCCCGCAACTGCGTGCGGCATTTGCCAAAGACGGCACAATCACTGCGGCAACTTCCAGTTCAATCTCCGATGGCGCAGCCGCTGTTGTTCTAACGCGCGAAAGCGTTGCCAAAGAAAAAGGCCAGACACCTGTCGCAAAAATCATCGGCATGGCCGCTCATGCCCGCGAACCCAAAGACTTCACAGTCGCTCCCGTTGGCGCGATTGAGAAGGTGCTCAAAAACACCGGCTGGAGCATTGATGATGTGGACCTGTGGGAAGTGAACGAGGCGTTTGCTTGTGTTGCGATGTTCGCCATGCGCGACATCGGCATCCCGCACGAAAAGATCAACGTCAATGGCGGCGCGACAGCTTTGGGTCATCCCATTGGCGCATCAGGCACGCGGATTATCGTAACGCTGATCAACGCGCTCAAACAGCAGGGCAAGACAAAAGGTATTGCCAGCCTGTGCATTGGCGGCGGCGAGGCAACCGCTATTGCTGTCGAAATCGTCTAAGATAGTGATTTGAGGGCGTGGGCGATCAATTGCGCCCCCCCTCTCTCTCTCTCTAGCCGTTCTGGCCGCTAGAGGTTTTGCGCGCCCCATAAACGCTGGCGCACGACCCAGCCTGCACGCCCTTCAACGTCAATCTCGCACCATTCCATCTGGCACGGTCCAAGTTTGCCAACCACTCCGGGTTCTGCCCGCCATAGAATGCCCGCTTCTTGAGAAGGCTCTGCGCGCAATTCGGTAACGCCCTCGCCCGTAATCATCGCGCCGCGCGTACCGCTCAATTGGCTGTCTGCAATCCAGCCTTGCGTTCCTTCGTGATCGACAACCAGGCTCCAAGCCTCGCGCTTGCGGATAACTTTTACGGGAAGGCCCTGACGTTTATAAACCCATTCGATGGGGTAATCCTGGCTAGGCCCGACGCGCATGCGCACTTCTTCAAAGCGAAGGCTGCGCCACTCAGGCAGAGTGTCTCGCTGCGCAGACACTTGCGGTACAAAAGCAAGGGTGGCCACACAAAAAACAAGAATAGCAAACAAAAAAGGAAGGCTAAGATTCTTCATCGCATCAATAGATAGCGTCCAATGGACCAATGCTTCAAGCGGATTGGGAAGCTCAAGCCTTAATTTGCCCGAGTGGCTTGACCATGCTGCCTTACTCGCCTTAGCCCCGCATCCATGGTCAATCCTATCGCCTCGCCAAAATTCGCTGCTGGCCAACCCAAAGTGGTGGTGACACGCCAGCTTATGCCGAGTGTTGAGGCCCGAATGGCAGAGCTGTTTGAGGCAACGCTCAACACACAAGACGAACCCATGAGCAGAGACGCCTTGATCGATGCCATGCAAAGCTGCGACGTTTTAGTGCCCACAGTTACCGATCGGATCGATGGCGAAATGATTGCTGCGGCAGGCGATGAATTGCGCCTGATTGCCAATTTTGGTGCTGGGACAGAGCATATCGATCTTGCCGCTGCTGCCAGTCGCAAAATCATGGTCACTAACACACCCGGCGTCTTCACCGATGACACCGCTGATATTGCCATGGCCGCTATAATAGGCGTGCCGCGACGCATCCGCGAAGGCACTGGCCTAGTGCGCAGTGGCAATTGGACAGGCTGGGCACCCTCCGGGCTTTTGGGATGGAAGCTTGGCGGCAAAGTGCTGGGCATTGTTGGCATGGGCCGCATCGGTCAGGCGGTCGCGCACCGGGCGCGCGCGTTTGGACTGGAGGTTGCTTACACCAATCGCAAACCCCTTCCCGCAGCCGTGGAAAGCATGTTGGGCGCGCGGTTTGTGGCCGATGTCGATAGTCTGATGGAACAGGCTGATATTCTCACGCTTCATTGCCCTCTGACTGAAGACACGCATAACCTGATCGATGCCCGCAAAATTGCGATGATGAAACCCGGATCGTGCATCATCAACACCGCACGCGGGGAATTGATTGACAACGAAGCGCTGATCGCAGCTTTAGAAAGCGGCCATTTAATTGGCGCTGGTCTGGATGTGTATCCGGAAGAGCCCAATGTCGATGCCCGGCTTATCGCCCATCCCAATGTGATGACCTTCCCGCATATCGGCAGCGCAACAGCCGAAGGACGCGAGGCGTCGGGCGAGAAAGTCATCGCCAATATCCGGTTTTGGGCAGATGGGCACAGACCGCCTGATCAAGTGCTTACGGCGTTGATAGGCTGACAGGAACATGACAGGGGGAGAGCAAACAGCCATTCTTATGAATGTGAGCGATAGCGGCTTTGTGCTTGGCGCGAGCATTTTAGCCATTGTGCTTGGGGCCCTTGGAGCAGTGGTGTTTGCAGCAGGGCAAATTGAGCGCGCTGATAGAGCCGCGTTTGCCCGCCAATGTGGAATGGTCGCGGCAGTTTGCGCCATTGTATGGATCTTAATCGGATCAAGTCTCGCCTTTGGCCCGATTGGCAATGGGATGTTTGGTGATCCGTCACTCGGGGTAGCGTTGGCAGACAAAACAATTCGGCCCGGTACAGCATTGCCCGAAGGCGTGTTTATCCTTTTCCGAATGGCGTTTGCGGTGCTCGCTATTGTGCTGTTAGCGGGCGCTTGGGCTGGGCGAGCGCGGCTTTTGTGGGCGCTTGGATTTACAGCGCTTTGGAGTGTGCTTGTGTTTGCTCCCATCGCCCATTGGTTGTGGGGCGGCGGATGGCTGCTCACACAGATCGGCGCGATAGATTATGGCGGTGGCTTGGTCGTTTACACCAGCGCTGGCGTTTCCGCTTTGGTGGTCGCGCTTTTGATTGGGCCACGTTCTGCTTCGGCAGATGAACGGCAAGCGAGCATCTCGCCAAAAATGGCCGCCTTGGGTGCTATACTTCTGCTCATTGGCGGCTTGGCGCTCAACAGCGCATCCTCGCTTGGCGCCAATGATAATGCTGCAGCGGCCCTTATCTCGGCAAGTGCGGCCATCATTGCCAGCGCGTTTGCTTGGACCACATTCGAAAAGGCAAGCGATGGCGCTTGGTCCTTGATGGGCTTGGCCAAAGGCAGCCTTGCAGGCCTTGCTGCGATTGCTGCTTCTTCTGTCTATGTGTCGCCGCTTGCAGCAGTAATCATTGGCATTTTGGGTACGATCGCGTGCTTTTTTGCAGAGCGTCAGATCACATCCAAACTGGGCATTGATGACACGGCCAATGCCTTTGCCCTCTCCGGCGTCGGGGGCGTTGTAGGCGCGCTATTGCTGAGTGTGTTTCTGTCGGCAAAGATGGGCGGGACGGGCTATTTCGGCGCTTTCACCATGTTCACCCAGTTCGCCGCGCAATTGATTGGCATTGTTGCTGTGGTCTTATGGAGCGTCGTGGGAACGGCCATGGCTGCTCTTGCCGTCTCTATCCTTGCGCCCATGCGCAAAGACTAGGTCCTGTTGACAAAGTCTAGGCGGTTTCGTCCATGCCATGTTCGTGCAGCAATTCCAGCACATGCGCGATAGAAGGCCTACTTGCCGAGAACTCGAAATGACTTTCAGGCACTTCAATCGCCAGATCGCTTTCATCGGCTTCCCCGCGCGAACAGGCGGGTGCGATAATCCCATCGCGATTGGACCAGATTGCGATTGTTTTTACCGGCGGTTTGGCGCTCGGATTGTCGGGCAGCGGGGCATTATCGACCGTGTGATTGTTGATCGCCTCATAAACGCGCCACGCATTGTTTGCGCGCCGATTGCCCGAAAAGGGCGTGCCCAGTGTCATGACTAAGTGAACCTTGTCTGGATGACGCTGCGCCAAAACCCGCGCGAACATGCCGCCAAGGCTGATCCCAATAACGCAGACTCTTTGGCCATGCTTGCGGAACACCGTATCAAGCCGCTTTTCCGCCTTGGCAAATAGCCGCGGCGTCACCCCTGTAATCACACCCATGCGCGAACCGTAAGCGGGATAGCCAAAGGCTTTGAGCGTCCGCCGCATCAGCGAGGTGGCGTAATCGCTTGAGAGAATCCCCGGAAACACCAGCACGGGCGGCGGATTGGCATCACTGGCAATAGGCTCTGTGTTCTTGCCAAGCCGAACCCGACGAACCGGGCTTGACCAGATCAGACCAAGGCTTGGTATTTCGCGCATTAATAGCGATGGGTGTGGGGGCTTCTGGTTGCTCATGCCAGCTCCAGCGAAAACAACTTATTGAAGTCGCCGCCTTTATAATCAGCGAAATCGCCGCAAGGCTCGAAGCCATAAGCGCGGTAAAGGCCACGCGCGGGCTCATCCAATTGGGTTGATCCCGTTTCAAGTTTGAGGCTGGCGAAGCCCACCTCTCTGCCTCGATCAATAAGAAATTCCAGCATCGCTTTGCCAGCGCCCGTACCCCTTGCATCGGGGTGCGCCCGCATGGATTTCACTTCGCCAAAGCCATCGTGGTGTTTCAGCGCGCCTATTGCGCACAAGGTGCCTTCAAGGCGCGCGGCGTACACCTCGACATCGGGTGTCTTGAGACCCGACAGATCAAGCACGTGGCAAGTGCCGGGCGGCGATGAATGCACCATTTCTGCATGGTGCAATTCAAGCAAAGCGATCACATCAGGCGATGTCAGATCCGCGTTTGCGATATCAAAAGACGATTGGGTCATGGAAGAATAGGCTATACCCTCTCTCCCGCCCGATTGCGACGCCTTTCAGCGGCAGATCAATCAGCCATGGAATTTCGACATCACCATCGAACCATTGGTGCCGCCAAAACCGAAGCTGTTGGTCATCGCCGAATCCAGACCTGCATTCTCAACCAGCTCAGTTGCGATCTCTTCTGGCTTTAGCGCCGGATCGAGCGTTTCGACGTTGATTGATGGGATGATGAAGTCGTTTTCGAGCGCGAGCAGGCAATAGACTGCTTCTTGCGCACCAGTTGCGCCTTGGCTGTGGCCTGTCATGGATTTGGTCGAACTGACAGGCGGGGTCGAGCCGTCGCCAAAGACGCGCCGCACCGCCTCAATCTCGCCGACATCACCAACGGGTGTCGATGTGCCGTGAGCGTTGATATAGCTGACTGTGCGATCCTCGCTCAAAGTTTTGATCGCACCGCGCATCGCGCGTTCGCCGCCTTCACCCGATGGCGCGACCATGTCTGCTCCATCTGATGTGGCGCAAAAGCCTGTGACTTCGGCATAGATTTTGGCGCCGCGTGCTTGGGCATGTTCGAGGCTTTCGAGGACAACCATGGCCCCGCCACCACCGATCACAAACCCATCACGATCCGCATCAAACGCCCGGCTCGCGCGGGTTGGAGTGTCGTTATATTTACTCGACATCGCGCCCATTGCATCAAACAGACACGACAGCGTCCAATCCAGTTCTTCACCGCCACCGCCAAACATCACATCTTGCTGACCCAGGGCAATTTGCTGCGCTGCCATTCCGATGCAGTGAAGCGAGGTGGAACACGCCGACGTGATCGAGAAGTTCATGCCCTTTATCTGATACGCCGTTGCAAGGTTCGCGCTGACAGTTGAAGACATCGTCTTTGGCACAGCAAACGGGCCAATCCGTTTAGTCGCGCCTGATTTCAGAACGGTTTGATGCGCTGCCAGCATGGCGGAAGTGGATGGACCACCAGAGCCAGCAATCACGCCCGTCATGGGATTGATAACGTCTTTTTCCTCAAGCCCTGCATCGGCAATCGCTTGCCCCATGGCGATATGAGCATAAGCAGCGCCCGGCCCCATAAAGCGCAACGTGCGCTTGTCGACATGCTGCGACACATCAAGATCAACCGATCCAGCGATTTGCGAGCGGAAGCCATGCTCTGCCATATCTTCGTTGAAAGTAATGCCAGATTTGCCAGCTTTTAGTGAAGCCAGAACTTCTTCGGCATTGTTGCCAATGGAGGATACGATCCCCAACCCTGTGATTACGACGCGACGCATGATCCCCTTTTTCCGCCCTTTTGTGCCTTTAGGCTTCTGAAAGAGCGACTTTCATATCTTTGACTTGATAGATGACTTCGCCATCAGCTTCGACACGGCCATCGGCCACACCCATGGTCAAACGCCGTGTTTGAACTGCCTTGGTGAAGTCCACGTAATATGTCAGCATTTTGCGATCAGGGCGCACCATGCCCGTCAGCTTTACCTCGCCCACACCCAAGGCATAACCGCGCCCTTTCCAGCCTCTCCAGCCAAGATTAAAACCAGTTAGCTGCCAAAGCCCATCAAGGCCAAGGCATCCGGGCATGATTGGATTGCCGGGAAAGTGGCAATCGAAAAACCAAAGATCAGGATTGATATCAAATTCGGCCACGACATGGCCTTTGCCATGTTCGCCGCCTTCGCCTGAGACATCAGTGATCCGATCCATCATCAACATGGGCGGTTCGGGCAATTGCGCATTGCCAGGGCCAAACAATTCGCCGCGCGCGCATTTCAAAAGGTCATCGCGCCCAAAGCTGGTTGGCAAATCTGTCATCCCCGGCTGTACTCCCCGTTATTTCTCGCCTGTTGGCCCAGCGCCTAGCATCCTGCTTGGTTGAGGAAAAGAGCGCAGCACGGCCAATAACTGCAATAATGGGGGTTATGCCCGCGCTTACTTATTGCTGCACGGCTGAATAGAGGCAGGCTCTGTGCGGGTTTCACCGCGTTCAAAGCGGGCGAAATAGCCTTTAATGTCCGGCTTTTCGATGAATTCGACGAGGCGATAACCCACCGCTTCAAACTCACAGAATAGCAATGCAGGCGGAATGCCATGGCGATTGGTTGGCCGGTCAGCTTCCACCACAATAATCTGCCCTGATTGCGTGAGCGCTGGCCACATCCTCCACAGGAATGCGTAAGGCTCGCCCACTTCGTGATACATGTGGACGAGGAAAATCCGGTCAAAACTATCAACCGGAAGACGCGGATCATCCACTGCTCCTGGTTTGATAGAGATGTTTTCAAGGCGCTCTCGTTCAACCCGGCGCGCAATCCGGCCCAGCGCCTCTTCATCAATATCTTGTGCAGTCACACGCCCCGTATCGCCCACACGTTCTGCCAAGCGAACGGTGTAATACCCTTCCCCTGCCCCGATATCAGCAACGGTCATACCATCGGTGATATTGGCAAGGTCCATAACCTTTTGCGCCTCGCCGCGCTCATCGCGTGCATCCTCGTTCGAAAACTGGTTCGAGACGATTTTCGCCACAGGGCGTTCTGGCAGCGGAAATTCAAGCGCAGTCTCAGGCCGATCAGGCGCATCGCCTGCTTGATTGCAGGCGGCGAGGCCTGCGAGGAGCACAAGAAGTACTCCAGCCCGCATCACTCCACATCCTCAATATCAACCGTCTCACCGGTCACCCTTTGCGCAAGCGCAGCGGAGATGAACGCGTCAATTTCGCCATCCAGAACCTTGTCCGGTGAACTGGATGTTTCGCCCGTGCGCAGGTCTTTGACCATCTGATAAGGTTGGAGAACGTAAGAACGGATCTGGTGCCCCCAGCCTATCTCGCTTTTTTCCTGATACTCGCCTGATGCCGCGGCTTCGCGTTCTGCCATTTCGCGCTCGAACAGGCGCGCTTTGAGCATATTCATCGCGGTGGCGCGGTTTTTGTGTTGGCTGCGATCGTTTTGGCTTGCCACGACAATACCTGTTGGCTGGTGCGTGATCCGAACGGCACTATCTGTGGTGTTGACGTGCTGACCGCCTGCGCCTGATGCGCGGTAAGTGTCAATCTTGAGGTCAGCAGGGTTGATCTCAATATCGATATCATCGTCGATCACCGGATAAACCCAGACGCTGGAAAAGCTGGTGTGGCGTTTGGCGGCGCTGTCATACGGGCTGATGCGGACAAGGCGGTGGACGCCGCTTTCCGTCTTACCATAACCGTATGCGTTTTCGCCTTTCAAAAGGAGAGTGGCTGATTTGATGCCCGCTTGATCGCCTGCTTGATATTCAACCGTTTCCACTTTGAACCCGCGCCGTTCAGCCCAGCGGCCGTACATGCGGAAAAGCATTTCTGCCCAGTCTTGCGATTCTGTACCACCAGCGCCCGCGTGAATTTCGAGGTAGGTGTCATTGCCATCGGCTTCACCCGATAGCAGCGCCTGCACTTTATCGGCATCGGCGCGGTCAGCGAGTTTCTCGAGGCTTTTCAGGCCATCATCGACAATGCTGTCTTCGCCTTCCGCCTCACCCATTTCGATAAATTCAACGGCATCAGCCATTTCAGTGCTGATAGAATTGACCGTCTCAACCGCGTTCTCGAGCGTTTTTTGCTCGCGGCTGATTTTCTGGGCTTCCTTTGGATCGTCCCACAAATTGGGATCCTGAACGCGCGCATTCAGCTCATCAAGGCGCCGCAAAGCGCGCTCCCAATCGAGCGATTGCCGCACCAGATCTAGCGCGGCTTCGATCCTGTCAATATGAGCCTGAGCTTCGGCCCGCATGGTCAATTACCTTCAATGAAAAAGTGAGCGTTTCGCTTAACGAGACGCGGCGGATTGTAAAGCGCTGCAAGGGTTCAGACACCCAGATGGCAGGGCTTAATAAATACCGCCCTGCTCTTCTACAAAGTCCTCTGGCTCGTCGTTCTTCTCTTCCTCAACAACCCGAGCACCGCGGCGGCCTGCTCTAATCAAAGCGAGGATTTCATCGCGCTTTGCGGCGATTTCGTCTGCTCTGGTTGCCCGCTCTGGCTCCGTATCAGGCTTGAAAGCCTCCCAGATTATTTGGGCTTTATCGCCGCCAGTGGGCCAGCCATCGAACACCCGTTTCCCGGTTCGTCGATCCACCCGGACCATACGGATACCCTCAGCGGCAATAGGCGGCAGGTCAGACCATTTGTCTTTCGATTGTTGGATCATATCCTTGATGATAGGCGCGACGATTGTGCCGCCATAGGCATAAGCGCCGAGGTTCTTTGGCGTATCAAATCCGAGATACGCGCCCGCAATCATTTGCTGCGTGCCGCCGATGAACCACACATCTTTCGGACCTGATGTGGTGCCCGTTTTGCCAAACAGCGGCAGATCAAGCGAATTGAGAACGGTTGCCGTGCCGCGTGTCACCACGCCTTCAAGCATGAACATGGTCTGGAATGCCGTTCGCGCATCCATCGCCTGGCGGCCTTTCAAGCCAAAACGCGGCATCGCCTCGCCATCCCATTCGGCCATATTGCAGCCGCGACATGCACGCTCATCCGCGCGCCAGATCACTTTGCCGCGCCGATCTTGGACGTAATCGATAACGGTGGGATCGTTGAGCCGTCCATGATTGGCAAGCGCTGCATAGGCAGAGACGATCTTGGACACGGTCGTTTCTTCAGAACCCAATGCGGTGGCGGCATAGGGATCGGGATCTTCGCTGATGCCAAGCTCCTCAATCGTATCAACGACATTGTCCATCCCGGCCTGCATGCCGATTTGAACCGTCATAATGTTCTGCGATTGCTCAAGCCCATATCGCATCGGGAATTGCCCGGCGCGGCCACCGCGAATGCACTTTTGTCCTTTGGTGCGCCCCTGATAATAACAGAACCGGCTGTTATCGATCTGCGTGGAAGGGGTCATTCCGTTATCAAGGCCTGTTGCATAGACGAACGGCTTAATCGTCGATCCGGGCTGCCGCATCGCTTGGGTGGCGCGGTTAAAATCGGAAAGTCGGTGATCAAAACCGCCCTGCATTGCAAGCACGCGGCCATATTGCGCATCTTGCACAACCAGCCCGCCTTGCGCGCCCGGCACTGTGCGCACGCGGTAGCCATTGCCCACAGGAGACACCGCAATGACATCTCCCGTTTCCAGGGAATTGGGGAGCCTTAAGAGGGGAGCCTCTTCGCCATCGGAGAAGCCAATCGTAGCCGAACTGCCAGATCGATTGGTGACAACGCCAACGCGCCAATCTTCGTAATTGATCGAGATATAGGAGCTAGCGAGCTGGCTTGCCCAATTGCCTTCAGAAACGTCGATTGTGGCAATTGAGCCAGTCCATCCGCGTGATCCGTGATACCGCAAAAGCCCTTTACGCAAAGCGTTGCGCGCAGCCTCTTGCAATTCCGGATCGAGCGATGTGCGCACCCACAATCCGCCGCCATAGACGCTGTTGCCGCTTTCCTCTGCGGTTTCCCCAAATTTCTCAATCAGCTCGCGCCGGACTTCTTCGAGGAAGTATCCTGCATCAACGCTGCGCTGTGTCCGCTGACGAACAAGCCCCAGCGGCTGCGCTTTTGCCGCTTCGGCTTCGGCTGCGCTGACAAATTCATTTTCCGCCATTTGGTCAAGTACAAAGGCACGGCGAGCAAGCGCTGCCTCTTCCTGTCCTTTGCGGCCATAGCGTTCAGGCGCTTTGGGAAGGACGGCGAGGAACGCCATTTCATGTAGGTCAAGATCACCCACATCCTTATCAAAATACGCGCGCGCAGCCGCTTGCACACCAAACGAGCGGCGGCCCAACGGGATTTCGTTGAGATAAAGCTCGAGAATTTCCTGCTTGGTCAGCGCTGCTTCAATGCGGCTTGCAAGGATCATTTCTTTCAGCTTGCGCGTGACGGAATATTCATCGCCCAGCAAAAGCACTTTGGCGACCTGTTGTGTGATCGTCGACCCACCCACAGCGCGGCCTGTGCGCGATGGGTTCAGGTAATCTAGCACGGCATTGGCCGTGCCGGTGATGTCGACCCCGCCATGTTCATAGAAAGTCTTATCTTCCGCCGCGAGATAGGCCTGTTTCAGCTTTTCAGGGAAATCGGCATATTGCAGCTGCACCCGGCGCTCTCGCGCATAGGAATGGATAATGTCTCCATCCATCCCGCGCACAACCGTAGGCAGCGGTGTCTCATATTCCAGCAGCGATTCCGCTTCTGGCAGATCGCGCGCCAAAATCACCCATGCGGCGACCCATACAAGCACCAGCCCAACCAACAGCGCGAGCGCAATTTTGAACAGCCAGCTTGTCTTCCATTTTTCAGCAATCCAAGCCCCAATGCGCGACGTATCGCGGCCTATCCTAAAGCGGATGTAAGCGGGGGTTGAGAGGTTGGAATTCTCAGTTTCAGTCATCACGAAGCGGCCATTAGCATGGCTTTGCTAAGCCGCGCTAGGCAGTTTGGCGGGGAAGACGGCAGGAATTTGAGCATATTGCGCAGCGGCCACATATTATTCTTCATCAGTATCAGATCGGCGCGCGAAATAGACTTGAACGGCATCGGCCAGAACCTGAACGTACACCTCGCGGCCCTCTTTATTGGTAAGCCGCGCCCGGTCTTCACGATTGGTGACAAAACCGCTTTCAAATAACACCGAAGGAACATCAGGGCTGCGCAAAACCGCAAGCGCGGCGGACCGCAAAGCTTCGGGGTGAAATACAATATCGCCCTGCCCTTCCCTGTTGATAAGCCGCGCAAAATCAGTCGCGTCTTCCTGCGTTTGGGCCTGCGATAACTCCACCAATATCGAGCTTACCTGATCATCAGTATCTTCAACGGAAATGCCATTCAATCGGTCTGCATTGTTTTCTTTTGCCGCAAAACGCGCCGCGGCCTCAGACGATGCTTCGTTCGATAAGGTGTAGATGCTCGCGCCTGACACTTGCTCAAGTTCTCCAGCAGAATCAGCATGGATCGACAGAAACAAATCGGCGTTCAATCGCCGGGCAATTTCGGGCCGATCAGCCAGCACCAATGCGGTGTCATCATCGCGCGTTAAAGCAACGCGAATGCCGCCTCGCTTGATCAGCTCATCCCTCAGACCAAGAGTAAGTGCGAGCGTAATTTCTTTTTCGGGGAATTCGCGCCCCTCTTCATCGCGGCCAATTGCGCCGGGATCGCGCCCGCCGTGGCCTGCATCAATGACAATCAAGGGGCGGTCATTGTCGGCATCGCCTACGATGTCCGGCAGTTCAAGTTCGTTGGGACCATTCATCAATTCCCACCGCAAAACATAATCGCGCCCCAGAACCGGCACTGGAATTGTAAGGCCCAAGGCAATAGCCCCGCCAATTAATGTGGCAGGCAGTCCAAGAATTATTAACAACAGCGTGCGTATGCTCATATTCGTAAACCGCTTAGTCCGGCGGGTAACATATGCGCAATAGAGTTGCGGGCTGTAACCCACGGTGCTAGCACATAGCGATAGAAGTCTCAGAGCATGCCTACGCTGCTTTACAGGGCTTCTCCTTTCAAAGGCGGCGCTGATCCAATGGTTTTGGTGCCTGCCACACCACAGGTTGATGCAGTGACGAGACGTTTCCGCTCGCAGATCAGTTCACACAGCGCTTTTAGCGCAGTGAATGTCGCGAGCGCTAAAGCGATAGCAAATCGCCCGCCTTTCGCAGCAGACACGAATATCGAGCCACACACGCAAAAGCGGTTTGGCGCGAATGCACCAATTGGCGCGCAGTTTATGCGCCTTTTTTCACAACAGACTAACGCCCGAAGCGCTCGTACACACATGAAACGAGCCCGGGTTTGGAGACACATTCATGGCAACGCGCATGCTAATCGATGCGCGCCACTCGGAAGAGACCCGGGTGGCGGTACTCAAAGGCAACCGGATTGAGGAATTCGATTTCGAATCTGCCGAACACAAGCAGATTAAAGGCAATATCTACCTAGCAAAAGTCACGAGGGTTGAGCCCTCTTTGCAAGCTGCCTTCGTCGATTTTGGCGGCAACCGGCACGGTTTTCTCGCTTTTAGCGAAATCCATCCCGACTATTATCAGATCCCATCTGAGGACAGGCAGGCCCTGCTCGCAGAAGAAGCAGAAGCGGCTGAAGAAGAAGCACGCCTTCGCGATGCAGAAGAGGAAGAGGGCGTAACCCCCGGCGAAGAATACGACGCTGAGGATGAAAGCGCTGAGGCGCTCGCTGAAGACCTTGCAGAAGATGGCGTTGAGGAAATCGACACATCCGAAAAAGACAAAGTCGCCACAATCGAAGATGGCGAATCCGATGACAGCGATGATGACGAAGACGACGACGCTGAAGAGGGCGACGCTGAAGAAGATGCTCAAAGCGAATCGGATGACGATGCCGCTTCAGAGGACAAAGAGGAAAGCGAAGACAAACCACGCCGGTCACGCCGCGGTCGGGGTCGTCGCCGCCAGGGCGGAAAAGGCAAAGGCGGGCGCAGCCGCGCAAAAGCTGTGGACGAAGTGCGCGCCAAGCGCATGGCTCTTCGCCGCCGGTATAAAATCCAAGACGTCATCCAGCGCCGCCAAGTGGTTTTGGTGCAAGTCGTCAAAGAAGAGCGCGGCAATAAAGGCGCGGCGCTAACCACCTATCTCAGCCTTGCTGGCCGTTACACTGTGCTCATGCCCAACAGTTCGCATGGGGGCGGGATCAGCCGCAAAATCAGTTCTGCAAGCGACCGCAAACGGTTAAAACAGGTCGTATCTGATCTGTCTTTGCCCAAGACCATGGGTTTGATCGTGCGCACAGCGGGCCTCAGCCGAACCAAGACTGAGATAAAGCGCGATTTCGATTATCTTGCCCGGTTGTGGGATGAAATCAGGCAAACGACATTGTCGTCCACCGCTCCATCTCTGGTGCATTCCGATAGTGATCTGATCAAACGCGCGATCCGCGACATCTACAATCGTGAGATTGAAGAGGTCATCGTTGAAGGCGAAGAAGGCTACAAATCAGCCAAGTCCTTCATGAAAATGCTGATGCCCAGCCATGCGCGCCGAGTGAAAGCCTATTCTGATCCAGTGCCTTTGTTCCAACGATACGGCGCAGAAGATCAATTGCGGGCGATGTATGATCCGATGGTGCAGCTCAAATCGGGCGGCTATCTGATTATCAACCCAACCGAAGCGCTTGTCTCGATCGACATCAACTCAGGCCGTTCGACCAAGGAGCATGGCATTGAGCAAACCGCGCTCCACACCAATTTAGAAGCCGCGCGCGAGATTGCCCGGCAATTGCGTCTGCGCGATATGGCAGGCCTTGTTGTCATCGACTTCATCGACATGGAATACAATTCCAATGTCCGCAAAGTCGAAAAAGCGATGAAAGAAGCGCTGAAAAACGACCGCGCACGCATTCAAGTTGGCCGTATTTCGGGCTTTGGCCTCATGGAAATGAGCCGTCAGCGTCTGCGCACGGGCGTTTTGGAAGCAACCACGCGCCCCTGCCCGCATTGCGATGGTACGGGCCTTGTACGGACCGCATCCTCTGCCGGTCTTTCTGCGCTTCGCCTTATCGAAGACGAAGCGGCCAAGGGCAAAGGCACTGTCATCCAGCTTGCGGCCAGCACGGAAGCAGCGATTTATCTGCTCAACGAAAAGCGCAATGATCTTATCGAGATTGAGCAGCGCTATGGGGTGAGCGTCGGGATTGCGCCTGAAGGCGAAAATGAAGGCGCGAAAATGGCTGTGTCTAGCAGCGGCCCCCGCCCCACTTCGGCTCCCAAATTCGAACCCATCATTGATGAGGACGAAGACGAGGATATTCCTGAAGAGGACTTCGGCGAGGACGAAGACGATGCGCCGCGCAAGAAAAAACGCCGCCGTCGGCGCGGTGGACGCGGTCGCAACAAAAAGCGCGCCGAAGACGGCAATGAAGAAAGCAATGAAGAGGGTTCAGGCGAAAACGGCGATGATGCAGTCGATAGCTCTGATGAGCCCCATCAAAGCGGCGAAGGCGGTGAAGATGGCGATGATAAGCCGAAAAAGCGCCGCCGTCGCGGTGGCCGGGGCCGTCGCCGTAAAACAGAGGTGAGCGAAGAGGGCGCACAAGAAGCGTCAACAGAGGAAACCTCAGGCGAAGAAACCGAGGAGGCTGCCCCAAAAGCTGAGGCTCAGGCTGAGGCTAAAGCCGATACAGAAGCCAAAGCGGACGATGCGCCAGCTGAAAAGCCAAAGCGCAAACGCGCGCCGCGCAAAAAGAAGGTGGAACCGGACGCTGAAGCAGACACCACTCCAGAGGCTGAGGCACCCGCTGAGGCTGAAGCAGAGCCTGCTGAAAAGCCCAAGCGCAAGCGCGCGCCTCGCAAGAAGAAAGTGGCCGAGGAGGCGCCCGCAACAGCTGAAGCCTCCAGCGAAACAGCGCCTGCGGAGCCCGCTAAGGCAGAAGAGCCCAAAGCCGATGAAACCGCCGCAGAAGAGGCCGGTTCAGGCTCCAAAAAGCGCGGTTGGTGGCAACGCACCTTTGGCGAATAAAAGATAGTTTGATCGAAATCCGGGGATGGGCGTTAGGCTAAATCCCCGGTTTTCGCGCCAGACCCCATTCATTCCAGCCTGCGAATTTGGGCGCTTTGGGCAGATATCCCTGCCCCATAGGCTCAACCTCAAAACCGCCGCTGCGAAACGCTGAACCGATAGGCCGGGTCAAGTGGCACCCGCCTGCCAATTTCTTCCATAGGGGCTCAATCCGATCCTGCCATTTGGCGATGGACGGGTCAGGCGCGCGGCCATGTTCAAGGAAAATCGCCACACCGCCGGGGCGCAAGATGCGGCGCATTTCGCTGAGCACTTGGTCAGTGTCGTCAACCGAGCACAGGGTGAAAGTGCACACCACGCTATCAAAAGACCGGTCGGGAAAAGGAATATCCTCGCCCACACCTTGGCGAATATTGGCAGGCCATCCTTTGGCCAAAGCAGCTTGCTTCGCGTTTTCCAGCAATCCTTCATGCGGGTCGATGCCGGAATAGGATGTGATCGCATCAGCGTTGTAGAATTCTTGGTTGATGCCGCCGCCACAGCCCAGCTCAAACACATCGCCTTTGGCGAGCGGCACAACATGGCTGCGCCGTTTCATCACCTGCCCGGTACCGCACGCGCATTTGATCATCCGCGGCATGATGTGCCTGTCATACCAGTCGATAAACGCCATAAACGCTCCCCCTATTTTGCAGGAGCGCTGAATTATCCGGTCAGCCGCCCTGCTCCACCAAGGCCTTTATAGCAGCAAAATTCTCCGGCGCGCGATTGGCTTTGAGCAGATCGACGGCAAGACGTATTTTTGCGCCAATTCGGGCAATATCACTGCGAAAACGGGTTTCGAGCGCCTCCCGGCTAAGGCCTGAGAGATCGGAAATTTGCCCCGCACTCAACGAAAGCCGCAAAGTGGGCCGCCACCCCTCCCCGTGTCGCAAACAGCGAACAGGTTGGCCAAGATGGCAGATATCGGCCGCAACGACTTTATCGCGAGGGTCATCAAACCGGTCTGATAAATCGCTGTAGAGCATCCGATAGATCATGCGCGCATCGTCAAAATCTATCGGGCAATCCGCAAGCAAATCCTCCTTAAACGCGATCACAAAAAGCGACTGCGTATCGAGCGGGTGGCCTGTATCAAGCGGGAGATCGCCGGAGGTTTCGCAGGCATGCAATTCAAAAGGCAGATCGTGGACAAGCGAATGCATCACATTTGATAAAGCGCCAATAACCGCGCCAATGCGATGCGGGTCGAGCGCCAATAGCCGTTCGAGTTCGAACACGCCGGCTTCCATCCGCAAAAGCAGTCCGAAATTGGGAACAGGGCTGAGCGCTTTTGCCGCTGGCCATTTGTGCGACAATTCAGCGCGGCTGAAAAAAGCAGCAAGTCCGCTCGGCAAATCGCTCGCACTGCGCATGCGCTTAGACATTCCGGGTGAAAGCACGGCGAACGCGCTGAAAGGAGGGCCTCCTATAAACTTGGAACCTGTCAGCAAAAGGCTCGCATCAATTTCAAGATAGCGCGCGATCATTTGCGGAGAAATGCGCCCCTGACAGGCATCGACAATGATATCGAGATTATCGCCATGCGTTGCCGCCAAGCGCGAAAGCACGGGCCATGATGGCAGAACCAGACCGGTTTTGGAGCGGTGGACCACATGCAGCAAAGGCCGCTCGCCCGCATCGACAGCTGCACAGATGGCCTTATCGAGCAAATCTGCATGCGCATCTTCGCCAATGACTGCGCCCGTTTCGCTGCGCATCGGGATGGTTTCCACGCGGATGGATCCGGGTTCAAAACCGGGCAGCATATCGCCTTTGGTTACATCTTGGCCCAATGCTGTTCGAGGCGCGAAATAGCGACCGGCTTGCGAATGCTGGCAACCGCTGCCGACCTCATCCACTTCAACCACGATGTTGCAAACTTTGGGACTGGCCTGAAGCGAACAGGCAAGCGCGATATATTCCAGATCAGTACCTGAAGGACCAAAAACGATATCCGCGCTATCGGGCAGCGAATAGCAGTTTTGCAGGCGCGATGCCGTTTGCGTCAGATAGCGTTCGTAAACAGTGTAAGGATCATCTTCACGCACCGCATCTTGCAATTGATGATGCAGCGATGTGACATGCGCGAATGCCCCTGCCCCAATGAAACTCGCTGTGGACGACGAATATCCAAGCGTGCAGGTCGGCTTTGGTGAGCAGCCATAGGAATTCAGCCCGCTGCGTTCATCCAGCGTGATGCGATCATCGCCGCCCCAACTCATCAGAGTCGTTGTGGATTGTGAAAGCTCAGGGGAGTGAGCAGATGTCATCGAAAATCCAGTAATCCTTGTTATGTAACGCCTTATTGCTTCCCCCTTGCGGTGGGACTGCTCCAACGCGTAGACCCTTGATCAACTCATGCCATGAAGGCATCTTCTAAACAATGCATCGCGGTCGCCGCGTGATCCAAAACAACAATCGCATCGGACATTCATGACATCACCGCTTTCCCCGCCCATCAGCTCAGCGCGGCTGACGGCTTCTGATAAGTCACGGATTAAGCTGCTTTTCGTGGCAAAGCACGCTTTGTCCGATGGAACGCCCGATGCACAAGACGGCGATCATGCCGTCTATCATTGCCATGTGCGCGATACTTTGCGCGAACTTGGCTTTAATCTGACGGTCGCCAACAGCCCCGATGTCTTGTTTGAAAAACCCGATATGGATTTCGTGTTCTCGCTGCTCAACCGGGCGGGTTTCTTGAACTCTGAAATGCTCATGCCGATTTTGTGTGAACGTCACGGCCTGCCTTATCTTGGTGCCAGCCCGATTTTGCGCGGTGTTTCTGATGACAAGCACATGATGAAATTGGTTGCGCGCTCTGCTGGAGTGCAAACGGCCGATTGGGCTTTGATCCGCCGGTTTCAAAAACTGGCGCTGCCGCAAGGATTTCCGACCGAGAACCTGATCGTAAAGCCCAATGCCTCCTCCGGGTCATGGGGGGTGTGCCATGTCCAGAATGAGGGCGAGCTGTGGGCGCATGTCGAAAAGCTTCATGAAGAAGGACATGACGCGATTATTGAGCCATTCCTTGAGGGGATTGATCTGGAATTGCCAGTGATCGCAGGCCCGCAGGAACAGCTATTGCCCCTAATGCGGTTTGATTATGATCCCAAAGCGGTGCGGTATTACGAGGAAAAACGCGGGCTAACAGACAGCAATGCTCAGCTGGCGCAGGAGACCGATCCTGATATTATCGCGCACGTCCACAAGATGACAGCGCCCTTGATCGCAGAGCTGTCACCGTTTGATTATGGTCGGTTTGAATTTCGATTGAACACGCAGACAGGTGCGATTTCGTTTATTGAAGTGAACCTTCAGTGCAATATCTGGCAACCGCGCGTAATCGGCACGTCAGCGCGGATTGCGGGCCTGGAATATCCAGAATTGCTGGAGACGATCCTTGCTTATTCCATGCTCAGGCGAGGCGTGATCGATAGCATTGAAACGGCTGAAGCCTGCCCCATCGCAGCTTAGGCCGCGTGGACAAATTGAGTGTGGATCATGGTTTGGAGCAAAATCCGCTGTCGCAAGGAGCGGGAGCGCGGGAAGTGCGGCGCACTTTCAAGCGAGTGCGACGCTGCGAGAGCGGATTTTGGCCAAATCCCTGTGGGACAAGACGAGAAAGCGCCAGTTCCGCGTCCTTGAATATGCCAAGCATGTCCTTCGTCCTTAATCCTTGAACTGGCGCTTTCTCGTCTTGCCGTGACCGCACCCAACTTGTCCACGCGGCCTAAGCGGGCACTTCGACACCGGCGAAATCAAACACTTTGCCGCTATCTGCCGGGGTAAGCTGCGCCAGAACGCCGAGCAAGTTCTGGGCTGCATCTTCGGGTTTGGTCAATTGACCGTCAGGCAAGGCTTTTTGAAACGGGGCTGAAAGGGGGCTATCCACTGTGCCGGGGTGGAGGCCAACGATAACGCCCTCTTTATGTGTACGCCCCATTTCCAACGCGAAGTTTTTGAGCAGCATATTGAGCGCCGCTTTCGATGCGCGATAGGAATGCCATCCGCCAAGGCCATTATCCGAAATAGAACCAACCCGTGCACTCAATGCTGCGAAAACAAAGCGATCATTGCGGGGCATCAAAGGCAAAATATGCTTGGCAATCAGCGCGGGACCAATGGTGTTAATGGCAAGAACCTGCGCCATACTTTCTGGATCCAGCCTTTTGTAAGTCCGCTCTGGCCCGCTGCCATCCGGCAACGTCAAAACGCCGCTAGCGACTATCACCCATTCGGGGGGATCATCGCGCATCATCTGGGCGGAAGCGGCAATGCTGTCTTCATCGGTAAGATCGAAGCTGAAATTGCGAAACGGACCTCCTCCAGACGCCCCTCCAGTTCGCGAACCAGCATAGAGGGTCTGCGTGCCCATCTGCGCGAGTGTCTGGCACAAAGCCTGCCCAATGCCGCCGCTGCTTCCAAATATTGCGGCGCTGCGCGGCAAATTTCCTACTTTTTGCATAGTCGTTAAAGCGCGGCGAATGCGCATCGGTTCCAAAATGCGAAAAAATTTGTTGGATAAGTGTCAAGTTAGAAAACAGGTATATTCAGTAGTGTTTTCAGTATTTTGAGCATAACTCAGGGTGTTGGAAATGTGTCAAGTTGGTCAAGTTAGCCAATCCGGCTCTTATCTTACCGATTCTATCACTTGCCTCCGTTTCAACCCCTATCCAAAAGGTCGCAACACTCGCATCTTGCCACGCTAAACCGTTCAGCTAGATAGAGAGTCAAGAAAACCGGGATCAAGACGAATAATGGCTACATTCACGCTTCCAAAAAACTCCGTGATCAACAAGAACGGAAACACCCACAAGGCAGAAGGCGCTGCGCGGGTTAAAAAGTTCAAAGTGTACAGGTATGATCCCGATACAGGGCAAAACCCGCGCTATGACACATTCGAGATTGATCTCGATGAATGCGGACCGATGGTTCTTGATGCTCTGTTTAAGATCAAAAACGAGATTGATCCCACGCTGACGTTCCGCCGGTCCTGCCGAGAGGGGATTTGTGGGTCTTGCTCAATGAATTTGAACGGCAAAAACGGCCTTGCCTGCACCACCGCAATAGAGGACCTGAAGGGCGAAATTCGCATCACTCCCCTGCCCCATATGGATGTGATCAAAGATCTGGTGCCTGATTTCACGCATTTCTATGCGCAATACGCATCCATCCGGCCATGGCTGCAAACAGTCAGCACAACGCCATCTGGCAAAGAGCGACTGCAATCGCCTGAACAGCGTGAGAAGCTGGATGGCCTTTACGAATGTATTTTGTGTGCATGCTGTTCAACCTCGTGCCCATCCTATTGGTGGAACAGCGACAAATTCTTAGGCCCGGCAATCTTGCTCCAAGCTTATCGTTGGTTGGCTGACAGCCGTGATGAAATGACCGGTGAGCGTTTGAACGAGTTGGAAGACCCCTTCCGCCTCTATCGCTGCCACACGATCATGAACTGCGCGAATGTCTGCCCCAAAGGTCTCTCACCTGCAAAGGCGATCGCAGAGACCAAGAAAATGATGGCCGAACGCGCCATTTAGGCCCAGTACTTTCCCAAGCCGTGCAAGAATGGCTATGGGCCGCGCATGACAGACGACCAAAGCGCCCTTAAAGTTCCATTCGATTACGATCCGATCCCACCAGAAGACGCGGATGGAGAGGATGGATGGCGCAATTGGAACCTTATTGATCGCACGCGCTACAACACTGCCGTTTTGGGCGATATGCGCGTGCGAAAAGAAGGCAACTTTTGCCGCCTTCGCATGTTCCCGCAATTGCACCACACCAATCTGGGCGACAATGTCCATGGCGCAGTGACGCTTGGTCTTATCGACATTGCCCTATTTGCGACGATGCATATGTGCGGCACAGGCGATGCGGGACCATCTGTCACGGTCGAATTGTCCACTCAATTTGTGGATGCAGGCGATCCTGATGTGCCGCTCGATGCTTTAAGCGAGATTGTTCGGGAAACCGGGCGGATGTTGTTTGTGCGCGGGCAAGTGGTGCAAGGCGAGCGGATCGTTGCAAGCTATTCAGGGATCGTGCGCAAGATGAAAGCACAGCCAGAAAAAGACCGCACATGACAGGGATGTTAGCGCGCTATGAGCAGATGATTGCTGATGGTCAGCTGAATGCTGATCCCGATCAACGGCTATGTGCTGCGAGGCTTGATGCGCTTCAAAAGGAATTGGAAGCAGAGCAGCCCGGCGGATTGTTCGCGCAATTGTTTGGCAAAGGCCCTGCCCGCCCCAAAGGCGTGTATATGTGGGGCGGCGTGGGGCGCGGCAAATCCATGCTAATGGATTTGTTTCACGATACGTTGTCGATCGCCGAGAAACGCCGCGCGCATTTCCATGCATTTATGCAAGAGGTTCACGCAGCAATGCGCGAGGCAAGGAAGAGCCATTCAGGCGATCCAATACCCGTTGTGGCTGAGCGGATATCAGATGATGTGCGCTGCCTCGCCTTTGATGAGATGGTGGTAAACAACTCAGCCGATGCGATGATAATGAGCCGGCTGTTCACTCAGCTCATTTGCGAACAGAACGTGACGATCGTCACAACATCCAATCGCGTGCCAACAGATTTGTATAAGGACGGGCTAAATCGCGAACACTTCCTGCCCTTTATCGATCTGATTGGGGAGGAATTGGACGTTATCCCCCTCAATGGCCCGGTTGACTACCGCCTTGATCGGATCGGCGATTTAGCAACTTGGCATACGCCTTTGGGTGATGCCGCGACAGAGCAAGTGCGTGAGGCATTTTTTCGCCTTACTGATTTTGCGCCAGAGGACGCAGCCAATGTTCCCAGCCAGGAATTGGCCGTGGGCGCCAGACGCACTCTGCATGTTCCCAAAAGCCTTAAAGGCGTTGGCGTCTTCAGTTTCAAAAAACTGTGCGGTGAAGCGCGCGGCGCGCCCGATTACCTCGCCATTGCACAGAATTTTCACACAGTCATTCTTGTCGGCATTCCGCAAATGGGGCCCGATATGCGCAACGAGGCGGCGCGGTTTGTGACGCTGATTGATGCTTTATACGAACATCGGGTGAAACTGTTTGTGACGGCAGCAGCTCAGCCAGATGAATTGTACAAAGCAGGCGATGGCGCGTTTGAGTTTGAGCGCACGACAAGCCGTCTCAATGAAATGCAAAGCGATGAATATATGGCTTTGGGGCACGGCGCAGAAGAGCAAGCCGTAAGCTAGAGCGAGTTAAGCTGCTGCAATCCGATCAGCAACGCGGGCCTGAGCTGCAACAAGGCGGCTCATCATTTTCAAGTCCTGCTCGCTCAACTGAAGCGCAGTATCCGCCCACATTTCTGTGATGCGATTTAGCTCTTCAAGCTCGAGCTTCCAAACCTGCTTTGTCGCGCGCCGCGCACCAACCATGCCTGAGTGGCGACGCTCCGCTTTCCGGATGTAGTCCTGCGTTGCTTTTACCCCTTCACCGGGTTCAGCCAGCACATGGACAATGCCAAGATCATACATGTCCTGCGCAGAATAGGTTTCGGTGGAAGTGATAATCCGGTCCGCCATAGCGCTGCCAAGTTTGCGCGACAAAAGCGCATGCGCCCCCATTCCGGGATAAAGCCCAAACATTATCTCAGGAAGTCCAAAGGTCGCCTGCTTTTCAGCAATGATTGTGTCGAACGAAAGCAAAGCCTCAAATCCGCCGCCCAATGCCGCACCTTGGACAAGCCCTATTGTCAGCATGGGGATGCCCAGTGTCTGGATATTGCGATCTAAGATAGCGCAGCACCGATGGCCATATTCGACCAAGCCCGCGCGGTCGCGTTCTCTAATCAGCCGCTGAAAAAGTTCCAGATCACCGCCATAGCAGAAGACATTATCAGCTCTGCTGCCCAAGATAAGGTATCGCAGAGGAATGGAATTCTCACCGAAATTGGAGCCAATTAGTCGCTGCCAAGCTTCAAAATCTTGAAGCATCGGCAGAGTAAAACTTGGCCTGCTTGCCGGGCTCATGAAAGTCCACAAGGTGGCTTTCGTGTCGTCATACAGCACATCAAGCTGGCTGAGATTGAGAAGTTCTGGCGGGATGGATGCGTGCAATACACTTTCAGCGAGCAGATCATCCTCGCCGGTCAATGGTATCGCGCTATTCGCCCCGCCGTCCATATCTTTTCTCCGACCTTGCTTGGCATCCAAGCTCTAACGGTCATTGGCAACCCGGACCTTTTTGATCCATTCCGGAGTAAAGTAACCGACAGCTGGGCGTTTTGGCAAACGCTTATTAAAAGATTTGCGAAGAGAACCGCCTCAAAACGGTACAATCATTGCGCTTTTTTGAATGGCAGCTGGGGCTCTAAATCGTGATTTCCAGGCGATCTAGCGACTTTTCGAGCATCAATAACTGCCATAGCACTCGAGAATTATCAGCCATTCCGGAGATATGCTGTTCCGCCAGATCAGCCAAAACCTTCGGGTCAAACCAACCCGCCTCAGCAATGGTGGAAGCCGACACAATATCCCTCGCCGTTTGCGCAAGCGGTCCCCGCAGCCAGGCAGCAATGGGCGTCACGAACCCCTGCTTTGACCGATAGAGAATATCGTGCGGCAGGCGCTGCTCCATGCTCTTTTTCAGCAGGTATTTGCCGACAGAACCCCGTACCCGCATATCTTCTGGCAGGCTGGCCGCAAATTCCACAAATCGGTGATCAAGCAGCGGCTCGCGCGCCTCAAGGCTGACCGCCATGCTGGTGCGGTCCACTTTAGTGAGTATATCGCCCGGCATCCAAAAGGTCAGATCAGCATATTGCGCCCGATCAAGACCGCTACGTGCTGGCGCCTTGCGCATGACATCGATCAGCTCTGCTTCGCCCGTAAATCCTGCAAGTTCTCGCGAAAACGCATCGGAATACATCCGCGCGCGCGCATCGGCGGTCGTTACAGACAGACCGCGCGCATATCCTTGTTCGCCGCTTTCGGACAGCGCCAACAAGGTCGCTTTAGCGCGCAAAGGGCGCGGTGCCCAATCTGCCTTGGGCCAAATTCGTCCCAGACCGCCCAAAACCGGCCCACGGATAGCGGCGGGGATTTTGGACCGCACACGCTCTTCATGATGGTGGAAGACTTGGCGGCGATATCCTGCAAAAGCTTCATCTGCGCCGTCGCCCGACAAAGCCACTGTCACATGCTTGCGCGCCAATTCGCACACGCGCCATGTTGGCAAAGCGGAGGCATCGGCAAATGGCTCGTCAAACATCGCGGCAAGCGCATCAATACCTGCAAAGTCATTGGCATCGACCGTCTGCGACTTATGATCCGTTTTGAATTGTTGGGCGATCTGCTCGGCATAGCTTGTTTCATCCAAGCCTTTTTCGTCAAAACCGATGGAACAGGTGGTAACCGGCTGCGCGCTCTGTTCGCTCATCATGGCGACCACGCTTGAGCTATCGACACCTCCAGAAAGGAACGCCCCCAATGGCACGTCCGACACCATCCGCGAGCCAACAGCCTTGCTCATCAAATGCTCGAGCTCAGCGGCGAGGTCCGCTTCGCTGCCGCTTGCCCTATGCTCAAAGCTGATATCCCACCAGCGGCGAGGCTGAGGGACACCTTTGCCTTGCTCCAACAGCATAAAGTGGGCCGCTGGAAGCTTTTGAACGCCGTGTAGAATGGAGTGTGTATCGGTAACATAGCCCCATGTCAGATACGCATCGAGGGCCTGCGGGTTTAGCTTTCGTTGCAGCTCAGGCAGCGCCAACAATCCCTTAAGCTCAGATGCAAATGCCAACTGACCATCTGTCATAGTGGTCAGGAAAAGCGGTTTTACCCCAAACCGATCTCGCGCGAGGAACAGTGTATTTTCCTGCGTATCAAAGATCGCAAAAGCGAACATCCCATCAAGGCGGGCAAGGCAATCAACACCCCATCGGGCATACGCAGCAATGATAACCTCGGTATCACCAGATGTTTGGAAACGCGCCCCGCCCTCTTCCAGCTCAGCGCGCAGAGATTGGAAATTATAGACCTCGCCATTGAACACGATGACATATCGGCCATCTGTTGAATGCATTGGCTGGGGCGATCCTTCCAGATCGATCACAGACAAACGGCGATGGCCCAGCCCTACTCCCGGCGCGGTCCACACCCCTGATCCATCAGGCCCACGATGCGCTTGTGCGTTCGACATTTTTTCGATCCGTGCGGGATCGACGGGACCGACTGTTTCGGTATGAAAAATGCCAGCAATGCCGCACATAATTCGTGCCCTTATCCGATCGCCGGCGCCAACAGCGCCGATCCGATGACACCGGCTGCAACGGCAAGGCTCATAACTACAATGGCCGCAAATCCCGTGCGTATTGTCAAACCAAGCCCTTCAAGGTTTTGGATCAACGGCTCACCATCCAATTGCGCGGCAGTCCAACCGTAATCCTCCGGCTCCTTTTCAAAGAAACGCCACACCGCCGCCAGCAAAACCGCGACGACAATCGCGAAAAAGAACCAACCATAAACGACATGGTCGAACCCTTCGGCAAATTCCACACCGTAAATCTGCGCGATAAAAATCGTCCCCCAAGCGCGCACGCCATTGGCAAGGATTGGAACGATGATTGAAGCGGCAAGAAAAATCGCGCGCTTTGTCCAGCTGTCAAAACGAGTAAAGCAGACGAGCACGGCCAGCGTCACCATGGCGATCAAGAAGCGTACGCCTGAACAGGCCTCCGCTACAACAAACAGGCCGACGGGTGTGTCGATGTAAATCCCATCAATCTTCGCATCAACGCCAGACAAGTGGGTGAGCCAAATCGAAATCTCCGCCGTTATCATCTGCAAAGGCCCGATGATCTCATCACCGAAGGGGACGAGAAACACGCCAAAACTAAGAGGCAAGAAAAGCAAAGTGGCGGCGCGCACTCCCAGAATGGTCAAAACCGCTGCCTGGATGGCGCCAACTGCGCCTGCTTGAGCAAACAGGTTTATGCCTGTGATCCGGCCGACCATCCATAAACCCAAAGCAAGCACGACCAAGGCCAGGCCAGGCACAAAGGTTTTCGGAGCAATCTTGGCCAGCTCGCCCAGTTTAAGCGCAACCAGCCAAGCGATAATCAGTGGCACCAGCAAGATGTGGGAATAGGTATCGATATTCCACCACTGGTGCAGCATCTCGCCCCATTCTCGCGCGGTGACAAGCACCAACGCGCCAACCGCAGCCACCAGCCCCAAAATAGGCATATGCCAAGCCTGCGGCAACGCATCGAGCAAGCCGCCGCGAGTGATCTGAGAGGTTCCTTGTTCAGGCGGCATCGCGAACGCCTCCTTCTGAACCCAGTAAAGCGCTCAGCGGCTCAAGCGTTGCGTTCCAATCGTGATGATCCACCAAAAATTTTCGCGCTGCTGTGCTCATCTCTTTGAGCTTTTGAGGATTGCTCCAATACTTTTGGAACAATGCCACCATCTGGCCAGCGTCAGGTTCACTCACAAGCCAGTGCTCGCCATGTTCTGCGGCGATCCCTGTCGCAGCATGCGGTGACAGCAGCACAGGCTTTGCCATCGCCATGGCTTCAAGCACTTTGTTTTGAACGCCGCGCGCGATCAACAGCGGCGCCAGCACACAATCAGCGCCAGCAAGAAACGGTCGCACATCGGGCACTTCACCCCAGACACGCACACCTTTCGTGCTGGAATGCTGCATCAAAGAAGGCGTGGGATTGCGCCCTACGACATGCAATTGCGCATTAGGCTGCGCCTCCAGCATGACGGGCCAGAAATTGTTGATCGCCCACAAAATGGCCTGCTCATTGGGTCGATAATCCATTTGGCCGGTAAAGACGAAATGCGGGCCATCGCTGTCTGAAAGCTCCGGCTGAGAAGTGACTTTGGATGGATCGAAAAAGCCTGCATCAATGCCGTTCCCGATAACCTCTACATTGGCCGCAGCCGCATTCTTCAGCCGGGAAGCAAACAAAGCCGCCTCTGCATCGCTTATCAGGACGGTCGCGTCCGCCCGGCGCGCGAGGCGTTCTTCCTCTTGCGCGAGCAATTTGCCTTCGCGCGTGTTCAGCCAAACCCGTTCGCCAGCATCAGCGTAGTTTTCAAACTTGGCGCTATCGACATCGCACAGATCGATGATGAAGCGGCCATCATAGTTTCCAGGCAAATATTGTCCCATCTGGCCCGAAAAGATCACGACCGCGCTGATCGAAGTATCCCGCAGCTTATGCTCAACCCAGCTTTGCAACCGCGCGCTGTGAAAGGCTGTGAGGCTAACAGGTTTGCCCGTTATAACGGCTTGCGCTCCGGCCAGTGCCAAGGGCTTTTTGCGGTCCACAACACAATGCGAGGCAGCCACAGCGTCAAGCTCGCCAATCGACGCGCGGTCTTCTTCGCTGTCAGCAAAGCAGCCTACATGCACATTGCCGAGGGTTGCTAACTTCTTGAGCAAATGGTGCGCGCGGATTTTGTCTCCGCGATTGGGCGGGAACGGCACACGATGCGCGAGGAAAAGGATATCGCCCACAGCCCCCTACCCGGTTATGCAAGACCGCGAGCGATCCAGGGCCCAATGGTATTCGCAACCGGCAAAGGCAGCTTTTTCCAAAGCTCAATCTTGCGGCTGTAGGATGCGTCTGTGGGATCAATATTGCGCGGCTCATGGCCCGGCGCGTGCCATGCACCATAAGTCAGCGGCTCCGGATCAAAGCCCCAATTTTTCTTAAAGCTAAAAGGCCCGCTGCCGGTTTTGGAGCGACCAAAATCAAAACTTTGCATGCCTTTTGCGCGCGCATGCAGCATCAGTTCGTAATACATGCGCTCATTCGCACGCTTGCCGCGTGCAGCAAATGTACCCCCTCCCCAGAAAGGCAGCACAGCACCTTCATGGTAGAAGGAAAGCACGCTTGAAATGGGCTGACCCTCGCTGACGACAGTCAAGATATCGCTAGTATCAGGAAACGCTTCAAGCATGGCGGTAAACAGCGATTTGGGAAAAACCGGTGTGCCCAAATTGTGCACGCTTTCGCTGAACATGGCGTAATGGGCGGAAAGGTCATCGCGCCCAGAACCGATGCGAATTTCAAGATCGTTCTTCAGACCTTTACGCACCTCTGCGCGCGCTTTGCGCGGGATTGCGAGCAATTCCGCTTCATCATCAGCGGCAAGATCGCGCTCAAAACCGCAATGTTTATCATCCCAGCTTTGCCAACCTGCCGGAATAGGTCCGCCGCGCAATTCTATGGTTGTATAGCTATGGCCTTGGGCAAACACTTCTGCCGCATCAGCCAACGCTTTGATTGCATTTGGATCGCTCGCGCAGATGCCGCCGCCCACACCAAAGCCACTGGAAATAAGCGCTTTGCCAAAAAGAACCGAGCGCACTTGACTGACAGGCAGCCACCCATGGATGACACCGTTTTGTTCAACAACAAATCCGGCAGCACGTTGGCCGGTTCCAGCCTGCACAGCAAGCAGCCATTGCGGGCGATGAAACAGGCTTGCCCCTTGCTCTTTCACGAAATCCTCGATCCGTTGAGCGGTGCGAGCATCGTTAAGATCAACGGGTTTTGCCTGAAGTGGTGTA
>JBCAZT010000022.1:0-29793 GCA_038532855.1 Pseudomonadota bacterium | reverse complement strand
GCTAGATACGCTGATTCATGAACTACGATTAAAAAAACGTCATGGCACGCCATACTATTTGATCAATAAATGGCGTTGTACCGTTGAGAAACAGCAAAAATCAGCCGTGAAAATGATCAAACGCTATCGCCCTGTAGCAATGCGTGACTTGATTGCTGAACAATTGATCGAAGCTAATTTGGCATTGATGGGCCCGGGCTGCCGATACGTTACGAATGTTGCGTGTGGCCATGGTGGAGAAAACTGTTTCGCACGGGAGCTCGCACAAGCCGTTGCAAGGAAACTTCGCATTGAATTTATTGATGTTTTTGAGAGGCTGCCTGTTAAAGGGACAAGTCATCCAAAGACAAATAAAGACCGCCCCAAAATGAAGTTAGTGAAAGTGCCCCGCGCGCCAATATTGCTTATCGATGATGTCGCGACGTCTGGCTCACATATTCAAGAAGCTGCGGCAAAACTTAAGCAACATAACTGCACTGTTCTCCCAATTGCGTGGTGCGGCCCATGAACCAGACTGCACCAAAACCCGTCAACGAAGACATGGCAACACTACAGACCTTAACTGTCGTTTTGATTATGCTGCCGCGCCCCGAATTGGAGAGTATCGTTGAGATGCTTATAAGGCACCTGGACTTTTCCGACGGGGATCCAGATTTCGAAGCAACCGGTGATGAGCGGGATACTTCTAACGCAGAAGACGAACTTACATATCGTCCGATGGGTTGGCGCAATGTGCAACATGCGGGATGCAATATCGCTGACGCGGGATGAGTTCGCTTTTGTTTTGAATTTCTCGTGATCGATCACTCTTGGCAGGCGATCCTCATGCGCTAATAAAATTCGTCCCTTCGGAGTTGTTTGAAGACCTGCATCAACTCTTCCCGCAATCGCACTTAGAGAATTGATCGACCGCGATTGCCCATAGACTTTGGCGATAGACAAGGCGTGCAAATTCCCCAAAAGCCATGTATTGCAATCATGTCCGCACGCGACATTTTATTACGGCGGCACTGAGGAGAGATTATGCGCGCGACCCCGGATTTCGATTTTCAACTTGGCGAAAGCGCCGAAATGATCCGCGACACAGTTGCGCGCTTTGCCGATGAACAGATTATGCCGCTCGCCGATAAAATTGACCGCGAGGATCACTTCCCCCGCGAAGAGCTCTGGCAGAAAATGGGCGAGCTTGGTCTTCATGGTATCACGGTTGAAGAAGAAGATGGCGGGCTGGGTCTTGGCTATCTCGAACATGTCATCGCAATTGAAGAAGTCAGCCGCGCGAGCGCCTCTTTAGGCCTGTCCTACGGCGCGCATTCCAACCTGTGCCTCAACCAGATCCGCCGCTGGGGTAATGACGATCAGAAAGCAAAATATCTCCCCGGCCTGATTTCTGGCGAGCATGTCGGTTCGCTGGCAATGTCGGAGGCTAGCGCGGGCTCGGACGTGGTCTCGATGAAGCTTAAAGCCGAGGCGGTGCAGGGCGGATATGTCCTCAACGGCACGAAGTTCTGGATCACCAATGCGACCTATGCGGACACTTTGGTGGTCTACGCCAAGACCGATGGTCAAGCGGGATCGCGCGGAATCACCGCCTTCCTAATCGAAAAGGGCGATGAAGGTTTCTCGATCGGCCAGGAAATCGAGAAAGTCGGTATGCGCGGCTCCCCCACGGCGGAGCTTGTGTTCGATGATTGTCACATCCCCGAGGATCGCGTGATGGGCCCGGTCAATGGCGGGGTTGGCGTCTTGATGAGCGGTTTGGATTATGAGCGCGTGGTGCTCGCCGGATTGCAATTGGGCATCATGCAAGCGTGCCTCGACACGGTCATTCCCTATCTTCGCGAGCGCAAGCAGTTCGGCAAACCCATTGGCAGCTTCCAGCTGATGCAGGCCAAGGTCGCCGACATGTATGTCGCGCTGCAATCGGCGCGCGCCTACACCTATGCGGTCGCCAGAGCGTGCGATGCGGGCCAGACAACGCGATTTGATGCGGCGGGCGTGATCCTGCTGTCCTCCGAGAATGCTTTCCGAGTGGCTGCCGAAAGCGTTCAAGCACTGGGCGGCGCAGGCTACACGCTGGACTGGCCGGTGGAGCGGTATATGCGCGATGCCAAGCTGCTCGATATTGGCGCTGGGACAAATGAGATCCGGCGGATGCTGATCGGGCGTGAATTGATTGGAGCGGGGGGATGAGCGTCGTGCGTCCTCAACCCAAAGGCTCAATAGATCTGGCCGATGCCGATTTAAAGGATGCGCGAGAGATCATTCGTGCATTTCTGCCTGAGGGAGAGCCCATTCAAGGTGGTATATTCATTGATCCCCCTGCAGACTTGCAGCCTTTTGGTTTCGGCATTTTGCTCGCTGACTTAGCCACGCATGCGGCATATGCGTATGCTCACAAATTTGAGATTGAGGATGTCGAGGGATTAAAGGAGGCGATCCTAGCTGGTCTTCAAGCTGAGCTTGATAACCCAACCGACAATCCCGGTCCCGTGAGCCATTGAAACAATGACAGCCCCTATTATTACCACCAAGCTCGATAATGAAGCGCCGGAAGCCAAGGCGCGCGCTGCGCATAACAAATCGCTTGCCGGCGATCTACGCGAAGCTGTCGCCAAGGCCGCACTTGGCGGGCCGGAGCGCTCGCGTGAGCGGCATGTGTCGCGGGGCAAATTGCTCCCGCGTGAGCGGGTGGAGCGGTTGCTTGATCCCGGTTCGCCGTTCCTTGAGATCGGCCAGCTTGCCGCCAATGGCATGTATGAAGGCGACATCAACGCAGCATCCATCATATGCGGGATCGGGCGCGTTTCGGGCCGTCAGGTGATGATCGTGTGCAATGATGCCACGGTCAAGGGCGGCACCTATTATCCGATGACGGTCAAGAAGCATCTGCGCGCACAAGAAATCGCGCAGGAGAACCGGCTGCCGTGCATCTATCTGGTCGACAGCGGCGGTGCGAACCTGCCGCATCAGGCCGAAGTCTTCCCGGACCGCGACCATTTCGGACGCATCTTCTTTAACCAAGCCAATATGTCCGCGCTGGGCATCCCGCAAATCGCTTGCGTAATGGGCAGCTGCACGGCTGGCGGCGCTTATGTTCCCGCCATGTCAGACGAGACTGTGATCGTGCGCAATCAGGGGACGATATTCCTTGCCGGCCCTCCGCTGGTGAAAGCAGCCACTGGCGAGGAAATCAGCGCCGAGGATCTTGGTGGCGGGGACCTGCATGCCAAAAAATCCGGTGTTGTCGATCACTTGGCTGAGAATGACGAGCACGCGCTCACCATCGTGCGCGATATTGTCTCGCAGCTCGGTGCAAACACCGGCGCGGCAAAGGACCTTGCCCTCAAAGAACCGCGCCCGCCCAAATTCGATGCCGATGATCTTTATTCGATCATCCCCGAAGATGTCCGTGCACCTTACGATGTGAAAGAAGTCATCGCGCGGCTGGTTGATGGCAGCGAGTTCCACGAATTCAAGCAACACTACGGCAACACGCTCGTCTGCGGCTTTGCGCACATATGGGGGATGCCGGTCGCGATCCTCGCAAATAACGGCGTGCTGTTCTCCGAGAGCGCTCAGAAAGGCGCACACTTTATCGAGCTTGCCTGTCAACGCCGCATTCCGCTGCTGTTCTTGCAGAATATCTCCGGCTTTATGGTCGGCGGCAAATATGAGGCGGAAGGCATCGCAAAGCACGGCGCAAAGCTCGTCACCGCCGTTGCCACCGCAACCGTGCCCAAGATCACCGTGGTGATCGGCGGAAGCTTTGGCGCGGGCAATTACGGCATGGCAGGCCGCGCCTATTCGCCGCGCTTCCTCTTCACATGGCCCAATGCGCGCATTTCTGTGATGGGCGGAGAGCAAGCCGCCTCCGTGCTAGCCACCGTCCACCGCGATGCGGATAGCTGGACCGACGAAGAGGCCGAGGCATTCAAAGCCCCGATCCGCCAGAAATACGAAGACGAAGGCAATCCCTATTACGCCACCGCGCGGCTGTGGGATGACGGTGTGATCGACCCAGTGCAAACCCGCGACGTGCTGGGGCTGGCCTTTGCAGCAACGTTGGAGGCACCGATACCGGAACGGCCTCAATTCGGCGTGTTCAGGATGTGATGCGATGATCCAAAAACTCCTCATAGCCAATCGCGGCGAGATTGCTTGCCGGATCATGCGCACCGCGCGCGAAATGGGCATTGCCACGGTCGCAGTCTATTCTGACGCGGATGCCAAGGCGCTGCACACCCGCAGCGCGGACGAGGCGGTCCATATTGGCCCCTCGCCTGCCGCCGAAAGCTATCTGGTCGGCGAGAAGATCATCGCGGCGGCCAAGGAGACCGGCGCTGATGCAATCCATCCCGGATATGGCTTCCTTTCGGAAAACGCGGACTTTGCGCGTGCCGTGATTGATGCTGGGCTGATTTGGGTGGGGCCTAAGCCTGAAAGCATTGAGGCGATGGGGCTGAAAGATGCGGCCAAAGAGCGAATGATCGCCGCCGGTGTACCTGTGACGCCGGGCTATCTGGGTGAAGACCAGTCGCTGGAACGCTTGACCCAAGAAGCCGAAACCATCGGCTATCCTGTCCTCATCAAGGCGGTCGCAGGTGGCGGAGGCAAAGGGATGCGCAAGGTTGAGCGAGCGGAGGATTTTGCAGCCGACCTCGAAAGCTGCCAGCGAGAGGCCAAGGCCTCGTTCGGCAATGACGAGGTGCTACTGGAAAAGTGGATCACCTCCCCGCGCCATATCGAGGTGCAGGTGTTTGGCGACAGCCACGGCAATGTCGTCCACTTGTTTGAGCGCGACTGTAGCTTGCAACGACGCCACCAAAAGGTGATCGAAGAGGCCCCTGCGCCGGGCATGGACGAGGCCACCCGCGAAGAAATCTGCGCCGCCGCTGTGCGCGCTGCGAAAGCGGTCGATTACGAGGGCGCGGGCACAATCGAATTCATCGCCGATGCTTCGGATGGGCTTCGGGCAGATCGCATCTTTTTTATGGAGATGAACACGCGGCTTCAGGTTGAACACCCGGTGACCGAGGAGATCACGGGTGTGGACTTGGTCGAGTGGCAATTGCGGGTGGCTTGCGGAGAGCCGATCCCGCTGAGGCAGGAAGAGCTGAGCATCAACGGCTGGGCGATTGAGGCGCGGCTCTATGCCGAGGACCCGGCGAAAGGGTTTTTGCCGAGTACCGGGCGGCTCGATTACCTCAAGCTTCCACTTGGTAACAGCCGAACTTTCACCACTCGCGTCGAGACAGGAGTTGAAGAAGGCGATGTAGTCTCGCCTTTTTATGATCCAATGATCGCAAAGCTGGTGGTCCATGCGAGAGATCGCGAGTTTGCAATAGATTCTCTGTGCGTGGTGACCGGCGGCTCAAAATGTTGGCCCGTCAAATCAAATGCCGGATTCCTCAATCGACTTCTAGACGACCCCGACTTCAAGGCCGGATCGATGGATACTGGACTTATAGGCAATCGCCTCGAGGACTTCATCCCTAAGTCCAAAGCATCGCAAAAAGTACTGCAATCGGTCGCACATATGGTGATTGACCACGCATTGGGCGGGCACGCAGAGGACATTCGCGAAACCTACCTGGAAATTGACGAAGGGCCTTGGTCGAACGAGGGATTTCGTGTGAACCGCGATCCGCAATCGATACTGCTGCGACTGAGTGATGGCTCAAATGAATACAGCTTCGAATACGCTGACCAATCGATTGACGAGAGCCTTTGGGTCGAAGCCACACCGTATGGATATGCGGTCGGCGAGATCGGCGTCACACGTATGTTCAACACCACGCGCGCAGGGAACGTAGGCACCCACTCAGCCGCAGACGGCGCGATCCTTGCGCCCATGCCGGGCAAGGTCATCGCGGTCGATGTGTCCGACGGCGACACCGTCACCGCAGGCCAGCGCCTTATGGTGCTCGAAGCGATGAAGATGGAGCATGCGCTCACCGCGCCCTTTGATGGGACCGTCACCGAGCTTTCCGCCAGCGAGGGCGGGCAGGTTCAGGTCGATGCGGTGCTTTGTCTGGTGGAGCCAGCTCAGACGGACTAATGGCTTACCTGCAACAATTAGGCCGCAGGACAATTCCCATCTTTCAGCGTGTAGCGATCCGAGCCTTGCTCAACTTCTAGAATCGCGCACCAGTCACCATTGGTGGCGACTTTGACGCGCGACAAGGTCGCCTCCACACCGGGAGACAGCCGCGTTCTGCCCGAATGGCGCGTAGTGGAATTACCTTTCACGTCGAGCTTGTAGCTCACTTCCACCGCGCTCTCGCTCAATCCAATTACGCGAAATTCCACCTCGCCTTCGCGGATCTTACGCTCAAGCTTGAGAGCTTTAGCTGTGCCCATCGCGGCCTCCTCTTGTTCAATCTCCGCGCTTGCTGAAACCGCAGCGAAAGCCGCGCTCAAACCAACCAAAACCGTGATCCAATGCCGCATAGTTCATCCCCCCTCAGGTGGAATAAACAAAACCCCGCTATCGGGCAGGCCCTCAAGACCGGGCACATCGACCGGCAAAGTATCGCTATCCTTCCCGAAAATATCCGTCGCTTCGGGGTTTTGATCGAGGAAGGTCGCAAGTTGATCGGGACCAATCTCGCGCGCGATCAATTCTGGTGTCGGTTGTTGGCCGCGCCCGCGTATGACTTGCCAAGCTTCTGCAACCCTGCTGATCAAGGCCGCTTCGGGTGATTGGATAGGTTGAGAGATTGCAGATTCAGGGGAAGTGCCATCATCATCAGGCACCTCCAAATCTCCGGGCAATTGACCCACTTGGGCTTGTCCGTTTTGCGCTGCGGGTGCGGCAGCGATTTGAAAATCGCCATCGCCAGAACTGGCTTGCGGTAACACAATCTGATCAACGCCCAGCGCCTCGCCATCACGCACGGAGCGCGTTTCCAAAGGCTCCAAGTCAGCATTTGCTGAAGCAGATTGGTTGGCTTCTTGTGCAGCCACTTCACCGACAAACAGCATGGCGGTTATCGCCAAGGATGCGGAAAGGCATCGTTTTGAAGAGGGGCGCATTTTGCCAGCCACTTTCAAAAATTACCCTGGCTGACAGTGATGCTTGCACCGCCAGTTTGCTCAATCGAAATGCCAAGATCCGCGCCTGTTTGGGACAGATCAGCCGAATTGCCAGTGCCGTTCTGTATAAGGTTGATCGTGTTGCCTGCCCCCGACTGGGTTAGCAAAGCATCGTTTTCATCACCGGTCTGATTTAAAGTGGCAAGGTTCACAGCACCGGGCAAAGAATTCTGAATAATCGAAGCGTTGTTACCGGTACCTGTTTGGAAAATGCTGGCGTCGTTCGCGCCCCCAATTTCACCCGATTGATCGGTCAGTGCTGTGTTAGCATTGCCTTGAGTGTTGAGCAAAACCGTGTGTTCGCCATCACCTGATTGGATTGCTGTGAGATCATTATCCGAACCATCAACGCGAATATCTGCAAAGTTAGCAGCGTTTTGCTGAGTAACCTGCGTCAAATTAGCAAAGCCAATCTGATCAACAGAGACACGGCTATCGAGGCCCGCTTCTCCTTGATCAACAATGATCTGTTGGCCTTCACCATCGCTCACAACATTCGCTGTCGCCTGACCCAAAGCAGGAGCAGACATAAGCATCAATGCAATCGCAAAAACAGATTGTGATTTCATCAGTGTTGCGCCTTTCAAAAAGGTCTACTGCCGGAATGTAGCCGCTGTACCATATTCCGGAGGCGATGACACGGATACCGCCCCCGGAACATCAAGCCACGCATTTACTGCGTGACGGTAGCCATATTGCCGAAACCGCTCTGGGTTACGGTGGACACATTGCCGTCCGTCAATTGCGTCACAATCGCCGTGTTGAACGATCCTGACTGGAAGATTTCAGACATGTTACCGTTACCCGACTGGATCAAAGTGGCGCTGTGATCATTGCCATCCTGTTCAATCAAAGACGTGTTGCCATTTCCTGACTGGTTTACCGATGCGAAGAAATTCTCCGTTGGCGGGCTGTCTTCGCGCTGGATGATGCGAGATTCGTTGCTATCCCCGCTTTGCGTAACATAGGCTTCGCTGTCCTCGGCACGGTTGGTGACGAAAGATTGGTTGAAGCTTCCGATCTGATCAACGCTGACGAGCGAACGATTGCCGAATTGACTGACAACAGATTGGTTTTCATTGCCGCCCTGCATCACGCTGGTGCTCGCATTGTTGCCGCGCTGCGTCACCCGTGATGTGTTGTCATCACCGCCCTGAGTGACCGTGACATCGGAAAATTCTGGTCGGATACCACCAGGTGAGGACTGATCGATAAAGCTATCATTGCCATTACCGCCCTGATCTACATCAGCGGTTACGAATGATCCATCTTGAATGATCTCAGATGAATTGCCATCACCGTCTTGATTGACATTCGCCTCGTTATCATCGCCTGACTGCGTGATGAGGCTCGCGTTGCCATCACCATCCTGATTGTCGATCTCAGCTAGATTGCGGCTGCCGCTCTGCAGAATTGTGGAGCTGTTTGCATCTCCGTTCTGGTCGCTTATGCGCGCGGTATTGTCATCACCACTTTGGGTGATGAAGCTTATATTGTTCGAACCGTCCTGATCGACAAAAGCCACGTTGTTATCTCCGGTTTGGAGAATATCACTTTCATTGAAATCCTGGCCCGACACGCCCGATGTGAACTGGCCTTGCTCATTCACATTGGCAAAATTGTTTGTGCCTTCCTGAGTAACAGTGCTCACATTGCCAATATCACGCTGCTGGACGAATGCCCGGTTATCAAAACCGTTCTGAGTGATTTCACTCGCATTCCCAAGGCCAGTCTGTTCCACAGTTGCCATATGGTCACCAGCGCCGCCTTGAGTGATGATGGAGTCATTCCCAAAACTGCCATCAACCGCAACCAAGCCCGCATTGCCCTGGGTGACAGAAGCGGTGTTGTTGTCGCTTGTTTGCAAGACATCGGAGAATTGAGAGTCGTCAATCTGACTGATTGTGGCGCTGTTATCGCTGCCCGACTGCACAATGATCGATTCCGAAAGCAGCGCAAATGTCGCGGTATCCTGACTTACTTCGGCAATGTTGTTGTCACCGGTTTGTTCAATGGTTGAACGATTGATTGGAGGCGCAGTGCCAGCCAAATCGCTACCGTCATCGCTTTGTGTCACATTTGCCATGTTGTTGGCGCCTGACTGCGTGATGGTTGATTCACCACCAGCAATCGAACCCGTCTGATCAACCGTGGCATCGTTGCCGGTGTTAGATTGGGTAATAGTACTGGCCGAATTGTTCGCCATGGCAGGGACTGCCAAAGCAAGAGCGGCTGAACTCATTAGCAAAAGCCGTTTCATATCTTCTCTCCTAAAATCCTCAAACCCGAAGCAACATTCCGAAGGGCCCGGGCTTGTTTGAGAATTGCCCGGCCCGCACCTTGCGAAAAAAGCGGACCGGAAAATCCATTTCCTATTGAGTCACATTGACCGTGCCATTCGTGCTCATGATCTGGTTCACCATGGAGGTGTTGTTGTTGGTGAGTTGATCCACACGGGCGAAATTGTCGGACATGCCCTGATCAATGCGGGAATAGTTGCCATTCCCGCTTTGCAGCACATGCGCGTCATTATCGGCGCCCGTTTGTGTCACGAATGAATCATTGAAATCACCGGGTTGCAAAACCTCAGCGAATTGACCGTCGCCAAATTGGTCGACATCGCTGTGATCATAATCCCCGACGATACTCTGGTTAACCATCGCGATCTGATTGGTGCCCAGCTGTTCGACAAGACTTACGACATTGTCGGACTGAATCTGGTCAACATAGGCGGTGTTGTTGCCGCCCCCTGCCTGGATCACCCGAGACATATTGTTCGAGGTATCCTGCGATCCGTTATTCACGAAGCCCTGCCGGACTTGTGCAAAGTTCCCATCCGAGCTCTGCTCAATATAGGAGCTTTGCGCAGAATCGTTCTGGACCACAAAGGCCTGGTTGTTGTTACCAGTCTGCAAAATCTCCGACGTGTTGGTCGGAATAACACCTGCCAGCCCGCTATCGGACTGGCTCACATCTGCGAGGTTGCTGGCACCTGATTGGTCGATCAAAGAGCTTGCTCCATCGAGCGAACCTGTCTGATCCACATTTACCTCGTTCCCAGTGTTGGACTGGATCACGGTGCTGGTGCTGTTATCGGCCATAGCGGGGGCGGCATTGACACTGGTCAAAGCTGCTCCTGATATTCCGGCCAATACAATCAGCTTTTTCATGAAGACCTCCTAAGAAGAAGGATGGGAACTTTCGTAGAGAAAGCCCCCACCGCTTCCGATCTTATTGCGTGACGTTGGCGACGTTGAACGAGCCGCTTTGTGTCACTGTTGAGGTGTTGAAGTCGGTGCTCTGTGTCACATTGATTTCATTGTTGAAACCAGACTGTGTCATCGTGGAAATGTTGCCATCTCCAGTCGCATCCAGTGTTGCAAGGTTGTCAAAACCAGTCTGAGTGATGTTCGACGTGTTGTTGTCGCCGGTTTGGCTGGAGTTGATCAGCAGATTATCACCGCCCTGAAGGATAAAGGAACTGTTGCCATTGCCTTCGTCACCGGACACACCCTGTGTCACATTGGCAGTCACGGTACCGCCGCCTTGTAGGACGGTAGAGCCATTCATGTCCCCAACCTGGCTAACATTGATGATGCCAGCGTCGGTAAAGCCAAGATTGGCTTGGCCTACGTTGGATACGTTATCGTCACCAATCTGTTCAACAGTGACAAGCGCTGTGGCACCAATCTGACCAACCTGTGACAGGTTGCGATCCCCGTCTTGGGTCACACCGATAGCGGTCAATGCACCGACTTCGATCACGTTCGAGGTGTTATCATTGCCGTCTTGGTCGACAACAACCAGCGCACCAAGACCGGCCTGCAGCACATTGGACGTGTTGCGATCACCGTCCTGGTCAACAATTACACCTTCAATCGCACCGAACTGGCCAACGTTTGAGACGTTGTCGTCACCGGTTTGATCAACATCGATGATTGCGAGACCGGTGACCTGAGTGACATCAGAGTCGTTGCGGTTGCCATCCTGATCTACAGTGATCGTCGAAGCAGCTGCGAGCTGATCAACATCCGACATGTTTTCAGTACCGTCTTGTGTAACAGCAACGATCGAGAACGCAGCTGTCTGTGTAACGGTCGATGCGTTAGTTGACCCAGTCTGTGCAATGGTCACCGAGCTATCATTGCCGTCTTGGTCAACAAGCGAGCTATTGTTGTCGCCATCTTGGCTTACAGTAGTGATGTTGTCAGTGCCGGTTTGGTTCACAGTCGACGTATTGAATGTTGAACCGGACTGATTGACAAACACTTCGCCGCTAAAGCCGGACTGGTTAATTGTTGAGGTGTCGTTGTCGCCTGTTTGATTGACTTCAGCAAAATCCTCAGTCCCGGACTGATTGATCGTGCTTGTGTTGCCATCGCCGTCCTGATCATCGATTCGGGCAATGTTGCTGTCACCAGTTTGAAGAATGGTGCTCAAGTTGTTGTCACCATTCTGATCGGTGATCCGGGCAATGTTTTCACTACCAAGCTGATCTATGTCACTTGAGTTACCGGCGCCGTCCTGGTCGACGAAAGCGATGTTATTGTCACCTTCTTGAAAGATATCGCTCGTGTTTAAGAATGTTCCTGCACCAGCACCTTGCTCATTAACATTAGCAAAGTTGTTGTCGCCAGTTTGAAGGATGATACTGTCATTGCCGCCTTCCAATTGCTGTTGGACAAAGGCTCTGTTGTCTGCGCCTTCCTGAATGATTTCACTGGTGTTAAGGCGTCCATTCTGATCAACTGTGGCTGTGTGACCGCCGGCGCCACTTTGCGTGATCCGCGATTCATTCTCCCACGAATTGTCAGCCAGTCCACTCTGCCCCTGGCTTACATTCGAGACGTTGTTATCCGAAATCTGTGTGATCTCGGAAAGTTGACCATCGTCAAGCTGTGTTACACTCGCTTCATTTGTCGAGCCCGTTTGAATAATCAGCGATGAGTTAGTGGTACCCAGGAATGGTGTTTCACTGGTTTGGTTGACTGTCGCAAGGTTATCATCCCCGCTTTGATCAATTATTGAGTCATTGTTTGGCGGAATACTTCCTGCTGCTGCGTCATCCGCTTGTGTTACAATTGCGGTGTTATTCGCACCTGTTTGATCAATCAAAGAGTCACTGCCCGAAAGCGACGCGGTCTGATCAACTGTCGCATCGTTTCCGGTGCTGCTCTGGTTAACCGTACTGTTTGAATTGTTAGCCAGTGCAGGCGCTGCGACAGTCAAAGCAGTCACAGATGCTGCTGTAAGTAGTAGACGTTTCATTCTTCCAACTCCTCGTTGCTGGTGTGTTTTCTGCCCCTTGCAGAGACACACCCACTTCAATTTCGGATTTGGACAGCCACCTAGTTCAGCCATCAAAATCCGATCCGGTAATCCCTTGCGCGGTTACCGGGATCACCGCGCAAGACGGGAATTTGGGGAGGTTGGAACGCCGCTGTGGACTTCAAAGCCAAGCAGCCGCGCGCTTGCCAAGCATATGGCAGCACGTCATAACGTCCGCGTGGACGCTTGTTCACAACCTGGGCAGTGTTCCCGTGAACCTGTCCAATCCGGCTCACCAGCGATCTGACGCCAATCACATTCGCTGGTGGGCCACCCTTTCTCCAATACGCTGCTCATTATCCCACCCACTATGGGCGAGATGGTTTATGAGCGACGCAGTTGAACTCGAACCGTTTCCTCTTCTCCCTCAAAAAAAGAATTCAGCCATCCGCCCAGCGCCATCGCAATGGAACCAAAAGGCTGACTTTGTATCTCGCTATCGTCTTCCAAAGCCGTGATTGTCACATCACGAATAGAGCGGCCTGACCTTATCGTTTGGTAAGCGTGTTTTGGTTGATTGATTGCACCATCCCTTAACAACGGCACCCTAATGGCAGCGCTTGAACGGCCGTTTGCCAATGCAAAATCGGCAAAGGCACCGGAACTCTCTACCCATGCGCTTCCGCTACTAACAAAGCGGCGACCAAGCTCTGCCAAGAGATCAGTTGCTGTCATTCTATCGAGGTCGATGACCTTGCATTGATCAAGCCCGTCTTCACTCCATTGAGCAAGGGTCATTGCCCCAATTTGATCCACTGCAGGCCGTGCAACTTTCCCCCGATCAACCGTTGCCAATGAAGCGCCCTGCGCGGGCACAAATGCAGGCGCGGTACTGGTTTTTTTCAACGGCACCCGCATTGCGACAGGGGTAAACGTTTGCCCGTCGGAAACCTGTGCAGTGGGCGTTAAGCGAACATTAGAATCCTGCATTAAAGACTGCTGTTTTTTGGGCAGGTCTTGATTAGCGGCTGGTGCAGCGCTTGCTTTAGGTTGCGCAGGGCTTTCGCCAACTGCCGGCGTCTGGCGTGCCTGTTGGATTGATTGGCGCGCCACCTTCTGCGCTCCGCACAAACCTGCAACCGCCGCTCCGTTACTAGGGCGCGGCAGAACGACTTTGGATTTAGAGATACTGTCGCGATCCGCAATGTATTCTGTGAGCAAGCTAGAAACCTCTTGCTCAGATGCATTAAAGCACCAAAGGTCCTGCATCGCTCCTTCCATAATCAGCGAATACACAGAGGCTTCGATCGCCTGGCGCAAAGCGAGTTCGTCAGGCTCGTTATAAGTTACACCAGCTTCTAGCTCGAGCAATTCGCGAAACGCAACGAAACGGAAAGCGTCTGCGCCGACCCCAACCGATGCGATGGATTTACGCGAACTGACAGAAGCAAGCACCTCACCCGTCTTCACACTGACAGCGCGCAGATAAACTGTGACCGTATCTTCGCGATATTGCGTACGCCCTCCGATACCCAATAGCCGAGCACCAGAGCCTCCGGTTTTTGTATTGGAGTCGTATCCAATGATACCGCCTTCAAGCAGAACGCCTGCAAAAAGAAGAGGCGGCAGCGCCTGCGGATTGATCTTCGTCTCGCCAAGATAGCTAGCGCGCATTTCCCGGATTACGGCACGTTCACGCAAAAGGTTTTCGAGCCTTTCACGCTCAACAACGGTAAACCAAGAGCGGTTTCCCGCTTCGTGAAGTGTTTTCACGAGAATGGACGTCGCGCCCTGCGTCACAGCGCGCGAGAGTGTTTGCGCACCATCCGTTGGCTTGAACTGACCAGTTTGGTCTGTGAAATTATAAACCGCAACTGCCGCACGCTGTCCTGATGGCGGAAGGGCGTTCAGCTTGGTTGTTACCGGCGTCGCTTTGGGCGCTTTGGCAGGCTCCCACATTTTAGGGCTGTGGGCTGCGCACCCGGAAAGCAGTCCTGCGAAGATGGCTGCAATAGTGAGTGTTTTGAAACGTCTCATGTGCCTGTGTCTTCCCCCTGTTCGAAGATTTAAGGCTGCAGAAGCGGGACGATGATTTCAGTGACGGATCCATCAAGGAAGTTCGTGATGGTCAGCGTGACGCTTTCAACTCCGCGCACAAAGGATACTTCCTGATCGCCGAAACGAATTGTGCCAGTATCCTGAGCGTTTTCCCCAAAGATGAGATCGGTAACCTGCGTCGCTAAGGCCGACAAAAGGCGGCTGTTTAGTGTCCGCAAGAATTGTTGGGCGGGATCAGTACGATCAATCGCATCAGGATCAGTCGTATCATTCTGAGCGTTTGCAACAGCAAGCAAATGCGAAGAGTTAAAAGGATTCCCACCAAAAGATGGGTTCGTAAACTCAAAAACCAAGTCCGAAGCCGATGCGCTCGTGGTTATACCAAGACTAAGCGCGCACGTGCCACTGACAACCAATAAAGGCCGCATCAAAATTCCCACACTACCTCTCCATAAACCGCTCTTTAAAGCGGTTTTTCAAGTTTTGCGTGCGACCTGATCTTCTGGACGAATCGGTTATTTACCGAGCGACATTGAGTTAGTTGTAAAATCACAAGGTTGGCAAGATACATCCTCTGCAAATCCCAAGGCCACAAACCCTTTTGATGACAAGACATTGAATAATAACGAATATTTAGTTTGGCGCAAAATTACATGTCCAAAAACGGGACAAATCGACCAGGATCCTTCGTGTCCAATTGTTAACGCAAAGGCTTAATTGTGATCGTAACTTGATCGCTAAACGACGACGAGAATGCATCCCTTCGTTCTGCGATCTGCGCTTGTTTAATCGCGTAGGCAAAAACGAACTCTTGCCCAGCGCGCGTCATTCAAGCATTGGGCGTGCAATCCCTGGATCAAATCATCCGTAGCACACCGTTCAAGAGCTATTTGTCATGACCACGACCTCCCCCCTCAACGAGAAGCTCATCACAGTCTTTGGCGGCAGCGGCTATATTGGCCAATATGTCGCTCAGAGTCTTCTAACACGCGGCGCACGCCTCAGAGTGGTTAGCCGCAATCCAGAAAAGGCGTTTGGCCTCAAGCCCCTCGCTAATCTGGGGCAACTCCAGTTTGGCCGGTGTGACATCACCGACGAAAAGAGCGTTCGCGCGGCCATTCAAGGCGCTGACTGTGTCGTTAATCTCGTTGGGGCGTTTAGCGGAAACCTCACCGAATTGATGGGCGAGGCGCCCGGTCGGATGGCAGAAATCGCAAGCGAATGCGGTGTGGATGCATTTGTGCATGTCAGCGCAATTGGCCCCGATGCAAATTCGAGCGCAGAATATGCGCGGGGCAAAGCCCTGGGCGAGGAACGTGTTTTAGCCGCTTTTCCCAATGCAAGTGTTCTACGCCCTTCAATCGTCTTCGCAAAGGACGACAATTTCCTCAACATGTTCGGCGACATGATCGAGACGCTGCCAGTGCTTCCCGTCTTTGGGCCCGATGCAAAGCTGCAATTGGTTTATGTCGATGATGTCGCAGAAGCAGTTGCGCTGTGTTTAGAGCACCCTGAAAAACACGGGGGCTCAATCTATGAGCTTGGCGGCCCCGAACAGCTCAGCATGATGGAAATCAACGAACGTATTGCCAAAGCCCAAGGGCGTGAGCGCAATTTTATCGCGATGCCCGATGGGCTCTCTGCCCTGTTTGCAGCCATGCCCCTAACCCCTATGAGCCGGGATCAGTGGACTTTGCTGAAACCCGGCAGCACCGTGTCAGGCGAACACAAGACCTTTGCCGATTTAGGTATTGAGCCCAAACCGTTGGGCCTGTTCCTCGACAAATGGATGACGCGCTATCGCAAGCATGGCCGTTTTGGCCTCAGCAATGAGCGAAACGATAAGCGCGCCAAGGCGTAAGGATGCGCTCCTAAAGGGCTTCAGAATATAACGCCAGCAAATCGGCGTAAGCCTTTTCAGCTGCGGCTTCGTCGTATGATGGCGCATCTGGCACCGTCCAACCGTGATTGCCATCATAGACTGTCACGGTAGCGGGGCGACCCGCCGCCTCAGCAGCGGCAGCAAATGCCGTTTTGTCATCAGGCGCTTTTTCATCGTCATCTTTTGCCACAGCGATCAGGAAACTCGCCTTACTGTCACCAAGCACTTTGTGGGGGCTTTTGTCGTAGTCTTCGCGAACTAAGCCGCCACCATGGAAACTCGCCGCTGCTGTTATCCGATCGGTTGCAGCCGCACTCCAGACCGTGAACGGACCACCCATACAATAGCCTTGAGTACCAATGCCCTTGGACGTATCAACGGCTTCCTGCTTATCCAACCAAGAAGCAGCAGCCACAGCATCACTGCCGATAGTGTCGGCATTGTGCTTTTCGCGATACGGGCCAACCACTTGCATCGCGCCTCCGTTTACCCATGCAGCAAAGTCCGCGAATTGTTCGCCAGCCACATCGCGATAATAGGGGTTCAAGACGAGCACCGCATATCCTTCACCCGCTAGCCTACGGGCCATATTTCGTTTGGCCTCTCTCAGGGAAGCAATGTCAGGCCAGAAAATTACGGCCGGATGCTTACCTTCTTTTGGATGGACGAAAAAAGCGTCCATTGTGCCATCAGCGGTCTCAAAGGTTACCCCCATCTCTTCAAGTTCAGCCGCCGCTGATGCGCTGCCATCGGTTTCATTGGCTTCTGCATCGCCCGGTGCGCAGGCAGCCACAGCAGTTGCGCCCGTTAGTACGCCAAATTGCCGCCTGCTGATTTTGTCTTTCGCCCAAGATTGTAAGTTGGCTTCATCGCACATGAGGGGGATCTCCTTGGTCTTGCTGCCGCGATCTTTCTTGCCCGATATGGACAAGCCTTAGCACTCTTGGCAACATCATAATTGAGGGAGAGGGAAAATGAACAAGATGCTTCTGGCAGCACCGCTGCTGGCGCTAAGCGCGCTTGGTCTTATGGGGTGTGACGGTGTCCTTACTCAAAGCGAAACTGGCATCACGCATTCTATGTTGGTGAACGCACATGAAGATGATGCGAATTGGATTACGCATGGCCGAACCTATTCAGAGCAACGATACTCCCCACTCGATCAAATAAGCACCGAGAATATCAGCGAACTGGGACTGACATGGTTCGACGATATGGATACGGCCCGCGGCCAAGAGGCCACGCCGATTGTCATTGACGGTAAGCTCTACATAACAACCGCATGGAGCAAAGTGCGCGCCTATGACGCGGCGACCGGGGAGAAATTATGGGACTATGATCCAGAGGTTCCGGGCGAAGCCGCAGTCAAGGCGTGTTGCGACGTGGTCAACCGAGGTCTTGCAACTTGGGGGGACTCGCTTTTCCTTGGTACGTTGGATGGACGCCTTGTTTCACTCGATCGAAACACTGGAGAAGTTCTTTGGGAGACCGTGACGGTCGATCAGGACAAAGCATACACCATCACGGGCGCGCCCCGTGTCATCGATGGCAAAGTCATCATAGGAAATGGCGGCGCTGAATTTGGCGTGCGCGGCTATATCGGCGCCTATGACGCCTCGAATGGCGAAGAATTGTGGCGGTTCTACACTGTGCCTGGCGGTGACGAAGACAACCAAAGCCCGCAGCATCTTAAAGCTGCAGCTGAAACCTGGAATACCGATGTTCTTAGCGGCAATGATGCGATTGGCGGTGGCGGAACAGTTTGGGATTCCATGGCCTATGATCCCGATCTTAATCTATTATACATCGGGGTTGGCAATGGCTCGCCTTGGAACAGAGCCTATCGCAGTCCTGGCAAAGACGGGACCGGAGAGGGCGACAATCTGTATCTGTCAAGCATAGTCGCGCTCAATCCCGACACGGGCGAATATGCCTGGCATTATCAGACGACGCCGGGCGAAACATGGGATTACACGGCAACACAGCACATCGTTCTGGCTGATATGGATATCGAGGGCGAAAACCGACAGGTTCTTATGCAGGCGCCTAAGAATGGGTTTTTCTATGTGATTGACAGAAAGACGGGCGAATTCATCAGCGGCACACCCTATGTGGGAATGAATTGGGCAAGCGGCATTGATGAAAATGGCAGGCCCATTGAGAATCCGGAAACCCGTATCGACAAGACAGGCAAGCCAGCACTTGTCCTTCCCGGACCTCTTGGCGGCCACAACTGGCATCCCATGGCGTACCATCCAGACGAGAAACTCGTTTACATCCCAGCTTTTGAGGCAGGCATGGTCTATGCTCCGCAGCCTGATTGGAAGCCTGATCGTGCACGGGGGTTTAACGTCGGGTTCGACCTGGGGGCAGGCGACCTTCCGCCCGACCTGGGGTTCAGGCGCGAGGTTGCAGGAACCGTGCGCGGCATGTTGGTCGCATGGGATCCTGTTGCAGGCAAACCAAAATGGACTGTCGAACATCCCGGACCATGGAATGGAGGCTTACTTGCAACGGGCGGCGGGTTGGTTTTCCAAGGAACGGCAGGCAGCGAGTTCAACGCTTATGATGCGGCTACTGGCAAGCAGCTCTGGAGTTTTGCTGCGCAAACCGGCGTTGTCGCGCCCCCGATCACATACACGGTTGATGGCGAACAGTATGTTGCAGTTTTAGCTGGATGGGGCGGTGCCTATGCGCTTAGCGTTGATGGCGGACTGATTGCCGACAAAGCGCCGGTGCGAAATGTCTCACGTCTTTTGGTGTTTAAGTTGGGCGCAGACGCATCATTGCCGGCTGAAAAAGAACTGGCGGCGCTACCGCTTGATCCACCTTCAAGCCGAGCGTCGGCTGAAGTAATTGCCTTGGGCGCTGAGAAGTACGCGCGTTACTGTGCGGTGTGCCATGCGCCGGGAGCTGTTGGGTCGACAGTACTTCCTGATCTTCGCCGATCAGGAACGCTTGGCGATGCACGAAGCTGGATGGCTGTCGTTCGAGAAGGCATTCTGAAAGAAAATGGCATGGCAAGCTTTGCAGAGTCGCTTAGTGCAGAAGAAGCTGACGCCATCCGAGCTTTTGTGATCCACCGCGCTAATGAGGACAAGGCAATGGAAGCTGCGCGAATAGCAGCGGCCAAATAGCCAAGCAGTGCCTAGTCAGCCGTGAAGAAATTGAGCTCCAACAAGACATTGTTGGGATCGGTGGTGAATATCTGCGTAAGATTGATCGAGGGAACCGGGTTCACTTTGTAATCGGCTCCCGCTTCATCGAGCTTAGATTTTACCCGCTCAAAATCATTGCAACGTAAAGCGATATGATGGATTGCACCTGTTTCCTGCCCCGGCGTGACATCACGATCATAAAGACGGGGGAAGTCGACCGAATTCAGGTGCAAAATTGCTTGGCCTGACTGATCATACATCCAGCGCACTTGATCAGGGCGCATATTGGGAGGGCCATCTCGTTCTTCCAGATCGAGCAAATCGGCGTAAAAACGCGCAGTGTCAGCCAGCCTGTCTGTGATGATATTCACGTGATCCAACCGCTCTACAATCACAGTACCCTCCGCATTTTTTAGGTCCTGAAAACGACCGTCCGGTTACCATTCATCAAAACGCGTTCCTCAACAAATAGGCGGACTGCCTCCGCCAAAACGCGGCGTTCGATATCTCGCCCTTTGCGCACCAATTCTGATGGACTGTCAGCATGCGTGATGCGTTCAATATCCTGATGAATGATCGGCCCTTCATCCAAATCAGCCGTGACAAAATGCGCGGTTGCGCCAATAATTTTGACCCCGCGTTTATGCGCTTGGTGATAGGGTTTAGCGCCTTTGAAGCCGGGCAGGAAACTGTGATGGATGTTGATACATCGGCCTGCAAAATGCGCTGATTGCTCATCAGAAAAGATCTGCATGTAACGGGCCAGCACTATCAGCTCTGCATCCGTCTCTTGTGCAACCTTGCGCAATTGTTCCTCGGCTTCTGGCTTGGTTTCGCGGCTCACAGGAACGTGATGGAAGGGTATGTCGCCTATATCAATTCGAATGGAAGCGTCTCTTGGATGATTTGAAACAATCGCTACCGGTTCGATGTTCAATTCACCCGTTCGCCAACGATACAGCAGATCCACGAGGCAATGATCTGCCTTGCTAACCATTATCAAAACGCGACGAGGACGATCGCGCTGGGCAATTTTCCAGCGCATCGCAAATTCTTCCGCAAAATCGCCAAACTCATCCCGCAAAGCAGCAGAGTTAAAATCGCCTGGATCAAAAGCCACGCGCATGAAAAAACGATCCTGACCGTCATCACTTGACCGGTCGTTGAATTGCTGCGCCTCAAGAATGTTGCAGCCGCGTTCATAAAGGAATGCGGTTACTCGGGCTGTGATGCCAGGCCTGTCATCACAGCCCAGCGTTAAAACAAGCGGTCCCGTCATCTCACCGTTTCGCCAAGGCTGCTTCACATTGGGCCATCAGTTCCGCGATGATATCCGCCACGGGCTCTTCACTCTTCACCATACCAACACTTTGGCCAGCCATGAGCGATCCATTTTCGATATCGCCTTCGATCACCGCACGGCGCAATGCGCCAGCCCAAAAATGTTCGATTTGCAATTGCGCTTCGCCCATATCGACCTCTTCGCGATCGAGCATTCCGGCAACTTCAATCTGTTTGGCAGTGAATTCTTCAGTGCCTTTGTTTTTAAGCGCACGCACTGGGATCACAGGTAGGCGCGGATCAACCTGCACGCTGGCCTCCGCGTCACGCGCTTTGGCTCTGAAAAACGCTTTTTTGAAATCAGGATGCGCAATGCTTTCGCTAGCGCAGGCGAAGCGTGTGCCCAGCTGCACACCGCAAGCACCCATTTCAAGATAGGTCGCCATTGCCTCGCCTCGACCAATGCCGCCAGCCACAAAGACAAGGTGGTCCTCGGCCAATGCAGGCAAAAATTCCTGCGCCAGAACGCTGGTGGAAACAGGGCCAATATGCCCACCTGCCTCCATACCTTCGATCACCAAGGCATCTCCGCCAGAACGAAGCAGCTTTTTCGCCAATGCCAATGTGGGCGCAAAGACGATGACTTTGCCGCCAAATTCTTTGATGGCCTCAACGCTTCCCTTCGGAGGAATGCCGCCAGCCAAAACAACATGGCTCACTGAATGCTTGGCGCAAATCGCAATCAGATCGAACAATTGCGGGTGCATGGTGATAAGGTTGACACCAAAGGGCTTGTCGGTTCGCGCCTTTGTTTCAGAGATTTCCGTGTCCAACAGCTCCGGCGTCATCGCTCCGCACGCGATCACTCCAAAGCCGCCCGCATTTGAAATGGCAGAGACTAGATTTCGCTCAGATACCCAGCTCATTGCACCGCATAAGATTGCCGTGTCACAGCCTAGAAAGTCTGTCCCACGCTGCATCAGCGCATTCGTCTTCGGGTGATCTGTCATTTAAGCGGTCCTTTTGAAGCGCAACTACGCACTCAACTACGGACGGGCAAGAACGGTTTTATAGATTAAGGCACGCTGAAGAGCGAACGGATTAAGAAATAGGCGAAAGCGTTTCGGCTATTCCCCGCCTGCATTGCGCGACTAGGTGCTTTGATAGGTGCATTGTCCAACCTGCATGCCCCCTCCTGCGCGCGCAATGACCAGCGCGAGTTCGGCTTGCTTAAGGGTCCAATCGACCGTGCTTTCTAAATTGGCAAGGCCTGCACTTGCACCCAGTTTCGGCATTCTCTGGGAAGAGGAGATAGCAAGCGATGAAAACGTGTTGAGCACATCTTGCGCCCAATCACGCGCATCAACCAGGGAAATTTTCGGGATCATGACACCCAGCCGCTCATCATCAAGCTGTGCCAATTCGTAACCGTCCTGGACCATTGTTTCGAGGAACTTTGCAAAGCCCCATTGAATTTCATCTGCTGTGCGCTGACCGTATTGCAGCAATAGCGACCGCATCCGATCAACTGCAAACACTATGACCACTTGAGGGGTGCCATTCGCAAGCTGGCGTCTAAGGCAGGCGGAAAATGCGTGGCGATTGAGAAGCCCTGTTAGAGGGTCCGTGACAGAACGCGAATGCAGCTCGCTTTCTAGCAAACGAACGCGCTGGACTGATCGCAAAAGGCCCACGGCCCCTGCAATGTCTCCATGTTCCCACCTGCGCGCTCCACCGCCTGCAATTCTGGGCTCGCTTTCATGTATGGCTGGGACCGGCATGCGACCTTGCTCATCTTTGAAGATCGGTCTGAGACTTAAAGAGTACCAGCGTCTGCACGCTGTCTTATCGCAGGCCTCTTTGCCATCGCAGATGCTGACTGGAAACTCGATAGTCCCGCCTCCAGAGTGTCCGCCAAGAATTTTATCTGCATAGGCAATCACCAAATCGCTGTGCTCTTGATCGCATAGGTCGCCAATATGCGGCAGTACCAATTGCTGCATCAGGTCTTCACCCAATTGCGTGATGTTTGCTGACGCGTGGACGATAAATCCGTTGGCATCCAACTTTACCAGAACGTCGTCCGACGCCTCTTCGAGAAGCCCGTGAAGCGCATTTCCTTCAACTAGATCTAACGCCAAATCCATGCCGACAGCCCCCGGCTCTTAAGCCCACAATCGAAAAAAATGCCCGAGGTTCGTAAACTAAATAAATATCATTATTACAAAAATAGCTGCAACATTACAGTCATTGATGTCTATAATTGTTATTATCGTTTACTAACCCGACTAATATTCGAATCAAATTATAAACTTATTTACCATTTTTATGAAGCAAGTCAGGCTTTCCAATTCAGATTTATCGAATTTTACACCTTCAAACCTCGATCATGATACGAACATTTTGAGGGTCTGTTCCAAAAGTCGTAGCAATACGTAAGCGGCACTCTTCAACCAGCGCCGCACCATCGCCATTGCCACCCGAAACGCGCAATTCCTCTGGCGAAACACCTAGGGCATCTGCAATTGCATCGAGCCGCTCTGGAATTGGCTTTGCCTTGCCTTTTTCCCATGCCCACACGGTGGGCTTGCTAACGCCTAGCGCTTCAGCGACATCCGAGAGAGTCATTGCCCTTTCTCTGCGCAAGCGGTTGAGCCTCACTCCAAAAGGCTCCCCGCGGCCTGAAATCATAGCCGACTGCGAAGCTTGAGTTGCGATGCCCAAAGACCCGACTGGCAGGACTGGATCAAGCGAGCCAACAACAGTGCCGCGCAAGGACGCCGCTGCAAGCGCTCCCTCGCTCAAAGCCTGCTCAAAAGCGCACCCATAAAGATCGCCACTGTGCCAAACCACATTGGCGGCCACCGTTCCGATTTCAGGCAGCTCTACGGTTAGACTTTCTCCGATTACCAATTCTGCATCCGTTTCGAGCAGGAGTCCTGCGACCGACAGATTGTGAATTGTAACATTGGCCTCGCCGCCCCCGGGGATCACACCACTCGTCTCTAAATAAAGCGACCTGCGCGGATATCTCCGGTTTTCGGCATCGTTTGCGGGATGTTCGAGATGAGCGTTGATCGCCATGTTTTACAACTCCTTGATTGAAGCTGCATTGTTCCGCCCCAGAAAGTTAAGATGGGGTTAGCGGAACATCCTAACGTGCGATGAAACGCACCTTTTGTGCGAGAACACTTCAGTCAGGAGCATCGAGACCATAAGCGGTGTGCAAAACGCGCACCGCAAGCTCTGTTTCATCTTCGTCGATCAACACACTGACTTTTATTTCAGAAGTAGAAATGGCCTGGATATTGATCCCGCGATCCGAAAGCGATCTGAACATAGTACTCGCCACACCTGCATGGCTTTTCATTCCAACGCCAACGACACTGATTTTCGCAATATGACTGTCTGTGATGATGCGATTGAAACCAATATCCTCGCAGCGATCTTCCAAGAGGGCCTGAGCGCGGGCAAGATCAGCTTGCGGCACGGTGAAGGTAACGTCGGTTTCACCTTTGTCGCGGCCAACGTTTTGAATGATCATATCAACATTTATGCTGGCATCGGCGAGCGGCGTGAAAATGTCGGCAACAGCGCCCGGCTTATCTGGCACTCGGGTGAGGATTATCTTCGCCTCGTTCTTGTCATGCGCAATGCCTGTGACCAGCTGGCGTTCCATTTCGCCCTTCTCCACTAATTCATTCATTTCTTCTTCGGACACGATCAACGTGCCTGGCAGATCATCTGCAGGCTGCGCATCATCCCCGACAAAACTCGACAACACTTGAATACGAACGCCGGATTTCATCGCCAGTCCAACAGAGCGTGTCTGTAAGACCTTCGCCCCAACGCTGGCGAGCTCCAACATCTCTTCGTACGTAACCGCTTTCAACTTGCGCGCGCGCGCAACGATGCGTGGGTCGGTTGTATAAACCCCATCGACATCGGTGTAGATATCGCACCGATCCGCTCCGACAGCTGCAGCGACAGCAACCGCTGAAGTATCTGAACCGCCGCGCCCAAGAGTGCTGATACGACCCTCAGGCGAAATGCCTTGAAATCCTGGAACAACTGCAATCTCGCCAGCTTCCATTCCGGCCAGCATATCTGGCGTATCAATAGTGTCGATGCGGGCTTTCGAATGGGCTTCGATTGTTTTGACAGGAACCTGCCAGCCAAGCCAACTGCGCGCTTTGCAACCTAAGGATTGCAATGTGAGCGCCAGCAATCCGCTCGTTACCTGCTCGCCGCTTGATACCACCACATCATATTCAGCTGGGTCATGCAGTGCATTTGCTTCGCGGCAGAACCCAACAAGCCGGTCTGTTTCGCCTGCCATCGCGCTGACCACCACGGCCACCTCATCCCCGCGCGCGGCCTGAGCTCGCACAATTCCTGCGACCCGCCTGATGCGCTCGGTTCCGGCCATTGACGTCCCGCCGAATTTCATGACGATCCGCTGTCGGGACTTAGAGGAATTGGGCGGCACTGACTTTGAACTCCTGAGACTTTGGCTAGCGAGAGGTTTCGCGCGCTGTTAGGGATGCATGATGACAAAGGCAAACGTAACAAATGTAACCATCCGTCCTGAAGAGGCGACATTCTTTGCTGATCTTGCGCGCGACTGGTGGAATCCAAAGGGCAAGATGGCAAGCCTGCATCAAGTCAACCCGGTCCGCCTCGGGTTCATTCGGGATGCGATGGATGCCCATTGGTCGGACGTGGCTCGGTCAGCCAAGCCTTTGAAGGGCAAGACAGCGCTGGATATTGGCTGCGGCGCAGGCCTTGTTTGCGAACCCTTGGCAAGGCTTGGTGCCGATGTGACAGGCGTCGATGCAGCCGCAGATAATGTCACGGCGGCAAGCGCTCATGCGGATGCAGGCGGGCTCGATATCAGATATATGGCAGGCGAAGTCGCTAGCCTCGATATAGGAAAATTCGATCTCGTCACTTGCCTAGAAGTGATCGAACATGTCGCTGACAAGGAGCAATTCCTATCCGATGTCGCGGCACGTCTCGCACCTGACGGACTGCTTGTAATGTCAACGCCCAATCGCACTGCCGCCAGCCGCGTTCTGTTGGTCGGGGCTGCTGAGGCCGTGGGGTACGTTCCAAAGGGAACGCATCACTGGAAGGACTTCATCCAACCCGGGGAGTTAGAGGACATGCTCAATAGTTTGGGTCTTAAAGTAACAAGGCGCCAGGGCATCGCTTTTAGTCCTTCAAAGGGCCTCTATCTGTCCGATGATGAAACGCTCAACTACATTTTGGCTGCTCGCTTCAAATCCTAGGGTCCAGCTGTCAGACGAAGCGTTAGCCGCCTTCACCCAGAAGCGCGACAAACTCTTTCACGTTGTCGACAAACACGCCATCAGCACCGCTTTCAATCGCCGCCTTCCAAAGCTGCTTGTATTTCCCCTCTGCCGATGGACCACCCTCATTCTGCAGAGCCGCAGGAAGAAAGCCGTTTTCTTTGCGCAAAGTCCATGGATGGACTTGCAAGCCTGCCAGATGCGCATCGCTCACCAGCGATTTTGCCTGCATAGTCTCGGGATCAATTACGTGGCCAAGCCAAGGACCGATACCGTCAGCATAAGTCGCAACTTCAGCCAAGCCAGTCGGTGTGATAATGTCGGCCCAGCGCATATCGGGTTCGTCATAAGGTCCACCTTCTGGCTTGATCAGTAAGATCAACTTTGAATCGATCAACTTATCCAGACGCTGAAGAGGGCCAACCTCAAAAACCTGTACAAACACCGCATCATCAGCGCCTGCAAGGTCATGCTTTTTCAGCTCAGCCACCAAAAGATCGACCATATCGATCCCTTCCTGCTCCAAGATCCAGGTGGGATGCTTGAGCTCTGGGTAGATGCCAATGGTCCGGCCCGTTTCCGCCTCCTTCGCGCGGACAAGTTTCACAATCTCTTCGAATGTAGGGACCTGATAAAGGCCATTGAACGCAGTGTTGGCTGTGCGGATATTTCCAACCCGCTCGCGCGCGCGCAAAGTGCGCAGTTCTTCCAAAGTGAAGTCTTCGGCAAACCATCCTGCGACCTGTTGGCCTTCAATATTCTTGGTCCGGCGGCGGTATTCAAACTCTTCGCGGCTAGCGACATCGGTGGTGCCCGATAGCTCGTTCTCATGTCGCGCGACGAGAGCCAGATCCTTGGTCACGACAAGATCAGGCTCCACGTAATCAGCCCCCTGATCAATCGCCAATTCATAGCTCGCCAAAGTGTGCTCAGGCCGATCACCCGATGCGCCGCGATGCGCGATAATCAGTGGATCAGATTGCGCCATAGCGACCCCCGGAATTGCAAGCGCTGCTAAAGCCAAAGCGCTTAAGAAAAGTGTGCGGACCATTCATCTTCCTTGAAACCAACCAGAATTCCCATCGGTGTCTCCACCACTGGTCGTTTGATCATTGAAGGGTTCTGAACGAGAAGTTCTACAGCCTTGTTACTATCACCGGCATCGGCTTTTTGAGTGTCGGTCAGCTTACGAAACGTGGTGCCGCGTTTGTTGAGGACCACATCGACGCCTTTATCAGCGATCCACGCGGCTACCTTACCGGCGTCGGCACCTTCTTTTTTGTAATCGTGGAACAGGTATTCCTGCCCGTTTGCATCAAGCCATTTGCGTGCTTTTTTCACCGTGTCGCAATTGGGAATACCATAGAAATGGATAGTCATATTCTCTCCTAACCAGGCGATAAGTGCGCATCAGCGATCGCGACTGCAAGAGCATCGGCCGCATCTGCGCCGGCGGGATTTGCACCGGGCAGTAAAACTTTGATCATGGCTGCAACTTGCGCCTTATCCGCAGAGCCTGTTCCAACGACTGATTGTTTTACTTTGCGAGCGGAATGTTCGTTAACGGTCAGGCCCGCTGCACCGCAAGCAGCAAGCACTGCTCCGCGCGCTTGCGCAAGTTTGAGCGTGGATTGAGGGTTCTTATTGACGAACACTTCCTCACAGGCAGCGCGATCTGGATTGTGAGCGGCGATCACCGCCGCGATACCCGATTGCAGCGCTGCCAATCGCTGCGCGATCGCTCCTTTTGCCTGGGTAGAGATTTGTCCGTTTGCAATATGAGTTATCCGCGATCCTTCAGCTCGCACAAGGCCCCAGCCGGTACAGGACAGCGAAGGATCAAGGCCGAGAATGATCATTTAGCAAGCGCTACAAACCGATGTGAAAGCCGACGCGCCACGCCGCAGCGAGCAAAAAAGCACCGCCCAAAAAAATGGCAAACGCCCATTCGCGCTTCCTCAAGCCTCCAGCTTCTCCATTACGGCATCGGGGATCTCGTAATTGCCCCACACAGTCTGCACATCATCGTCATCGTCCAGTGTGTCGATGAGTTTAAGCAAGGTGCCCGCACCCTTTTCATCCATCTCGACTGTAATGTTCGGCTTCCATGCAAGCTTCACGTTCTCAGCTTCGCCTAGAGCAGCTTCCAAAGCGGTCGCGACGCCGTGAAGGTCGTCAGATGCGGTCCAGATGGTGTGCCCCTGTTCAGTGCTTTCGATATCATCTGCGCCTGCTTCCATCGCAGCTTCAAGGACAGTGTCCTCATCACCGGCCGTTGCTGGATATTCGATCATACCCAACCGTTCAAAGCCGTGTGCAACTGAACCTTCAGTGCCTAGGTTCCCGCCATTCTTGCTGAACGCAGTGCGCACCGCAGTGGCCGTTCGGTTGCGGTTATCGGTCAGCGCTTCTACAATTATTGCACTGCCTCCGGGGCCATACCCTTCATAGCGCACTTCTTCGTAATTCTCGTCATCACCGCCCGATGCCTTATCAATCGCGCGCTGAATGTTGTCCTTGGGCATGGATTGGCCCTTGGCATTGTTGACCGCCAGTCGCAGACGCGGGTTCATGTCAGGATCAGGCGCGCCCATCTTGGCTGCCACCGTTATTTCCCGGCTGAGCTTTGAAAAGAGGTTAGAGCGCTTCTTGTCCTGCGCGCCCTTGCGGTGCATGATGTTTTTGAATTTGGAATGGCCTGCCATGGGTATCTCTTGCCTTGGGCTAAATGGAATGGATTTCGCTTAAGCAATGGCAGTCCCGCAAGCAAGCTTGCCTCTTACTTTCAGAGACGTTTTTGATCTTTACAAAGATGTCGGCCGCTTTGCGCTGCGTCCTACGATGGCTGTTGCGACCTTGCCGATAGGCGCGGTGTTTGGAATTGTCCTAGGAGCGTTGTTCGTTCTTGATTGCACGCTGGCCTTGGGTGTCGCTTACGCGGAATTGGGTCTTGCTCAAGCAGGGCACGAGTTTCCCGATCCGCTACAAGAGGAGTTTTCCTTCGAGGCAGATTTTCTCACGATGGTTGTGCTTGCTCCGATCTTAGAAGAAGCGCTCTTTCGCGGATGGCTAAGAGGAGAACTGGCAGCCTTGCGTTTTGCTGGGATCGCATGGATCGCCGTTGCACTGGTCATTGTTGCTGAAGTCCTAGGTTGGGCCATCCTCTCTAGCGTTACAGGCATCGCGATGATCCTTTTGCTGATTGGATTTGTGCAATGGCTCGCGACCCGCAAAACTGAAACGCAAGTGCCTGACTGGTTCAAACAACACTACGGCAAGCTGGTTTGGGGCAGCACGCTAATTTTCGGCCTGATTCATGTCGCCAATTATGAGACCTTGGCCAGCCCGCTCGACCTTATGTTAGTCGCATCGCAAACACTGGGTGGATTGCTGCTTGCCTATACCAGAACACGGTTGGGTCTTGGTGCAGCTATAGGGCAGCATGCCGCCTGGAATTTATTGGTGCTGACGGAAGAAACGGCCTGGGCTTAAACCTTAACCGCAGTCCCGCTTGCCGACACCATCAGCATAGAACCGGTGTCGCCCACCACCTCATAATCAAGGTCTATCCCGACCACGGCATTCGCCCCGCGCTGAGCTGCTTCGGCTTGCAATTCAGCAATCGCCTCATCGCGCGCCTCTTTCAATATGCGCTCATACGAGCCGGAGCGCCCGCCTACGATGTCACGGATATTGGCAAACAGATCGCGAAAAAGATTGTCGGTGCCAATCTTTT
>JBCAZT010000021.1:0-31111 GCA_038532855.1 Pseudomonadota bacterium | reverse complement strand
CGTCGCCGCAGCGAATGCCCGGGTAGCTCAGGGGTAGAGCAGCGGATTGAAAATCCGCGTGTCGGTGGTTCAAATCCGCCCCCGGGCACCATTCGCTGGAAGTGGGAACTTTTCTATGTCTCGTCGCCGCCAGATTTACGAAGGCAAGGCCAAGATCCTTTATGAGGGTCCTGAACCCGGCACGATCATCCAATATTTCAAAGATGATGCGACTGCGTTCAACGCGGAAAAGCAGGGTACGATCAACGGCAAAGGCGTGATCAACAATCGCATTAGCGAGCACGTTTTCACTCGCCTTTCGCACATTGGCATCCCAACCCACTTTATCCGCCGCCTTAATATGCGTGAGCAATTGGTGCGTCAGGTTGAGATTGTTCCGATTGAGGTGGTGGTGCGCAATGTGGCTGCTGGCTCGATCTGCAAACGCCTCGGTATCGAAGAAGGTGAGCCGCTGCCGCACACTTTGATCGAATACTATTATAAAGACGATTCGCTGGGTGACCCGCTGATCGCTGAAGAACATATCGCGTGCTTCAATTGGGCAAGCCACGAAGAAATGAATGACATTTCCTCGATGGCGATCCGCATCAACGATTTTATGTGCGGGATGTTTGCTGCCATCGATATTCGCCTTGTTGATTTCAAACTCGAATTTGGCCGGTTGTTTGATGGCGATTTCAGCCGCGTTATTCTGGCGGACGAAATCAGCCCCGATGGCTGCCGGTTGTGGGATATGAATTCGGGCGAAAAGCTCGATAAAGACCGCTTCCGCCGTGATTTGGGCGGCGAGGAAGAGGCTTATCGCGAAGTTGCACGGCGGCTTGGCCTGCTCCAAAACGAGGACACGGGGCCCGGCGAAGTATTGGACCTATCCAGCCACCGCTCGCGGCTTCGCGGAACGCCTGCGCCAAAAAAATAAGCTGACAGTCAGGTTTAGCCGACTACTCTCCCTTCCAAACAGAGGATGTGAGAGACCAAAACCTATATGAAATTGACCAAAAGCGCACTTTTATGCGGCCTGCTGCTTGCCCTGCCCAACTTTGCATTGACCCAAACACTTGCAGCGCAAGAGGCTGACACTGTTCAATCAATCGAAGCGGAGCCAACCTGGCCATTCGAGGCGAGCGATATCCCGACAGACCCGGATTACGTATACGGCCAGCTCGACAATGGGATGCGCTATATCCTTCGGCAAAACGCCACGCCCGAAGGCACAGCTTTGGTGCGCTTGCGCATTAACAGCGGATCTTTGGAAGAAACCGAGACCGAGCGCGGCCTTGCCCACTATCTTGAACACATGGCCTTTAATGGGTCGACCAATATTCCCGAAGGGGAAATGATCAAACTGCTTGAACGCGAAGGTCTGCAATTTGGTGCAGACACCAATGCGTCAACCGGATTGGAAGCGGTCACTTACAAACTGAATCTCCCCCGTAATGACGAGGCATTGCTGGACACCGCGTTGATGATCATGCGCGAGACTGCGAGCGAGCTAACGATTGCTGAAGATGCGGTGGAGCGCGAGCGCGGAGTTATCCTTGCCGAGCGGCGTGATCGCCGGGGCTTTCAACAGCGCGCAGCCGAAGACAGCTACGCCTTTTCTGCACCCGGCGCGCGCTTTGCTGAGCGTCTTCCTATTGGCACATTGGACATTCTCACCAATGCCACAGCCGCGGATATTCGCGGACTGTATGAACGCACCTACACCCCGCACAACGCCGTTCTGGTTATCGTTGGCGATTATCCCGTCGAACAGATGGAAGCGAAGATCAAAGAGCGCTTTGCTGATTGGAAGGGTCCGCCCGCCCCTCCCAAACCTGCGACAGGCCCGATTGACCCTTCAAGGGGAGGCGAAACCGATATCTATCTCGACCCCGCCCTATCCGAAAGCGTTTCAATTACTGCCATGGCGCCGTGGTTGGATGAACCCGACACGCAGGCCAATCGCGATGCACGACTGCTTCGTGGCATTGGGTACGGCATCATCAATCGGCGCCTAACCCGGCTTGCTCGTAGTGAAGATGCACCCTTTCGCGGGGCCAGTTTTGGAACAAGTGATTTCTTCGAAGATGCCCGCAGCACCGGAATCAGTGTCGCCAGTGTTGATGGCGAATGGAAGAAAGGCGTTTTGGCGGCTGTGCAGGTCGTCAATGAAGCGCTTACATATGGTTTCAGCCAGGCAGAAATTGCTGAACAGCTCGCCAATCGCCAAACCGCGGCTGAAAATGCGGTGAAAGCGGCAGATACGCGGACCAATGCAGCCTATGTGGGCAGCGCATTGCGAGTGATCAGCGCAGAAAGCGTGCTGACAACACCGCAATACCGATTGGAGCAATTGGAACGCATGGTGCCGCAGATCACTCCCGAGGCGGTGTATGAGGCGGTAAGCAACCATGTCGCAAACATTCGCAATCCCTTGATCCGTTTTCAGGGCCGCAACGCGCCCGACGGCGGCGAAGAAGCGTTACGAGCAGCCTTTCAAGAGGGATTAGCGCTGCCGATTACCGCCCCGCAGGATACGGGCGCAGCCGAATTTGCCTACACCGATTTTGGCGAAGCTGGCGAAGTGGTAGAGGACACTGTCGAAGAACGGCTTGGCATCCGCAAGCTGCGTTTTGCCAATGGCGTCAGGCTTAATCTCAAAAAGACAGACATCCGTGAAGATCGCATTTCGGTGCTAGCCATGGTCGATGGTGGTGTCTTGATGAACACCAAGGATGATCCGCTTAAGACCTACCTCGTCAATTCGCTTCCCGCAGGCGGCCTTGGCAAGCATAGCCGAGATGAGCTTTCGACCGTTCTTGCGGGCCGTTCTGTTGGAAGCGGTGCTGGTGCCAGTGGAGATGGATTCAGCTTTGCAGGGGGCACAACACCCGGTGATCTGGAACTGCAATTGCAACTGATCACAGCAATGCTGACCGATCCCGGATACAGGCCAGAGGCGATCTCACAGTTCCGCAAGGGGATCGACAATTTCTACGAAACGCTGACCTCGACGCCGGGCCGCGCTTATGGGACCGCGATTGGCGGGATCGTTTCGGATGAAGACCCACGATACGCTTTGCCGGCCAAGGACGATTATTTCGCTCTGGACTTCGACCAACTGAGAGCGGCGATTGAAGACCGTTTCGCCAATGGCGCGATCGAAGTCTCGATTGTGGGTGATTTGGATGAAGAAGCGGTGATTGAAGCGGTCGCCAAAACGCTGGGCGCCCTGCCCCCGCGCGAGGCCGATTTCCTCTCCCGCGAAGAGGCTCGCATTCGCACATTCACGGCCGACCGGTCGCAGCGCATTCTCACTCACCAAGGCGAGGCAGATCAGGCTTTGCTCCGAATGATTTGGCCCACCACCGATGACAGCGATTTGGCCGAAACCATGCGTTTGCGCTTGCTAGCAAGCGTCGTTCGCCTGGAATTGACAGACCGCTTGCGTGAAGAATTGGGGCAAGCCTATTCGCCATCAGCAGGCAGCAGCCCAAGCCGCGTCTATCGCGAATACGGCACTTTCGCGCTTGGTTCATCGCTAGAAGCCGCCAATGTCGATGCAGCGCGCGCTGCCATTGTGCAGTTGCTGGATGATCTGCGCAGCAAGCCGATTGATCTCGACAGTTTGGAGCGGGCTCGTAAGCCAGAGCAAGAAAACTATGACAATGCGCTGAAAAGCTTGCGCGGCTGGATGAGCCTCGTTCGCAGAGCGCAAAGCCAGCCCGAAAGGCTGGAGCGTTACTTTGAGCTTCCCGATGTCCTAGCCGCGATCACGCCGGAGGATATTCAGGCCATGGCAGTGAAGTATCTTTCTCCTGATGAAGCGCTCGAAGTACTCGTTTTGCCCGATAAAGCTCAGGACAAATAAGCATTGCCGATTGCGCGGGCGCACGCTGGGGCTATATCGCAGGGCAACCAACCCGCTTTGCAGGAGCCGCCCCATGAAAGTCCGTGTCATCGTCTCCCTAAAACCCGGCGTTCTCGACCCGCAGGGGCGCGCTGTACATCATGCGCTTGATGGATTGGGCTTTGACGGGGTTGAAGATGTCCGCATTGGGCGCGTTGTGGAATTGGACGTAGCAGAAGGCACTTCTGATGAAACGATCAAATCCATGTGCGAAAAACTGCTCGCGAACACTGTCATTGAAGATTACGCGATTGAAAGCGCGACAAAGGAGCCAGCCTGATGAGCGCGGGCTCTAACTCGTTCAAAGCTGGAGTTATCACGTTTCCTGGGTCCAATTGTGATCGTGATATGGCGGTCGCTTTAGAAGCTGTCACCGGAACTCCTGCTATCCGCATCTGGCACGGTGATGCGGAGCTACCCAAAGGCCTCGATTTTCTGGCGCTGCCGGGCGGGTTTTCTTACGGTGATTATCTGCGTTGCGGCGCGATGGCGGCCAAAAGCCCAATTATGCGCTCTGTGATAAGTGCAGCTGAAGCAGGGCTCCCTATGCTGGGTGTGTGCAATGGATTCCAAGTGCTGTGCGAGGCGGGTCTGCTTCCCGGCGCCTTGATGCGCAATGCAGGGCAAACCTTTGTTTGCCGCACGGTTCCGCTGAAAGTGACAAACACCGCGTCACCCTTCACGCAAGGCTACAAACCGGGCGAAACTGTCCGCATTCCAGTGGCACATCACGATGGCAATTACTTCGCAGATGAAGCAACGCTGGACATGCTTGAAGCGGAAGGCCGCGTCGCGTTCCGCTACGAAGAGCCCGTTAACGGGTCACAGCGCGACATTGCGGGCGTTCTGAGCGGTAATGGCCGTGTGCTTGGCATGATGCCTCACCCAGAACGCGCCATCGAACTAGCGGCCCATCCCTCACTGGGCGGAGCAGATGGCAAAAAACTGTTCGAAAGCGTTTTGGGCGCGCTTGTGAGCGCCTAGGCCCGCTGTTTGATAACCGGCGCGTCAAACAGGCGCCTTGCTTCCTCTTTCGACATCGGGCGGCCGAAATAGAACCCTTGGATTTTGTCGCAACCAAGATTGCGGATCAGCTCTGCTTCATCCGCATTTTCAACACCCTCAGCAGTGGTGGTCATATCAAGGCTTTTCGCCATCGCGACCACAGCGTTGATGATAGCGAGACTTTCTGAAGCACCTTGGGCTGCACCTTGCACAAAGGTGCGATCAACCTTGATGGTTGAGAACCGCAATTCGCGGATATAGCCAAGCGACGAATAGCCCGTGCCAAAATCATCCAGCGCAACTGAACAGCCAAGTGCCATCGCATGCTCCAAAGCCGCGCGCGCAATGCTGGCATCGCGCATGAAGATACTTTCTGTCACCTCAATCTCAAGCCGGTCTGGTCGCAATTTGCTCTCGGTTAAAGCCTGAACCACTTCGTGGTGGAAATCGGGCTCCAGCAATTGCTCTGGCGAAACGTTGACATTGACTTTGATATGATCGGGCCAGTTCGCAGCCTCGTGGCAGGCCTGATGAAGCACCCATCGGCCAATCGGAACGATAAGCCGCGTATCTTCTGCAAGCGGGATGAATTTACCCGGGCTGACAAAGCCATGATCCTTGCTGTTCCAGCGCACCAAGGCTTCAAAGCTGACGATGTTCTCGCTGTTGGCATCGACAACAGGCTGATAATGGAGGACGAATTCATCCTGATCCAAGGCTGATCGAAGGGATACTTCCAACTGGCGACGCTCCTCAGCTGAGGCGTGCAATTCCTGCTCAAAAGCGAAGTGCTCTCCGCCTCCGACATCCTTCGCACGATAAAGCGCAAGGTCAGCATTGCGCATCAATTCTTCGACTGTGTTGCCATCACGGGGGCCCACGGCAGACCCCACACTCGCACCCACATAAAGTTTGTGCTGATCAACCTGATAGGGCTCGGAAAGCGCGTTGATTATCTCACGCGCAAGATCGCTGACAATGCCCTTCTCTTTCGCATCTTCAATGACGATAGCGAATTCATCTCCGCCAAGCCGCCCGCAAAGTTGGCCTTTCCGCATCAGCTTTTGGAGGCGAGCAGAAACCTGCGCCAACAGCTTGTCGCCGGTCATGTGGCCAAGCGAATCGTTGACCGCTTTGAACCGGTCCAAATCCACCATCAGCAAAGCGCAGCGAGAGCGCCACTGCTCTGCATCCTCAAGCGCACCCTTTAACGCCTCAGTGAGTTGCAAACGGTTGGGCAGGCTGGTGAGCGTGTCATAGCGCGCGAGATACGCGATTTTCTCAGAACTTTCGCGCTGCTCAGTTTTGTCAGAGCCCACCCCGCGAAACCCAATAAACCGGCCACGATGATCATGCATGGGCGTACCCGAAAGCTCCCACCAACGATCTTGCCCCTTAATAGTGACTTTCACGGATAGAGTGGAGAAATTCTCTTGGTTGGTTAGACATTCGGCCAGTTCGCGAAGGCTGTCGTGATAGTTTCCATCCTCCCAACTTTGCCCAGCGATCAATTCCATAATCGGCTTGCCCTGCACGGCGCCTTGCGGCTCCCCTAACGCGAAAGCAAAACGGGGGCTGACCGCGCGAAGCCTGCGCGAAGGATCAATTTCCCAAAGCCAATCTGCCTCGTTCTCTTCAAATTCGCGAAGCAGAAGAGAGACAACTTCTTCCTTCTCCGCAATCACCTGTTCAGACAATCGCGCCGACAAATAGGTTCGGCCCACGTGAATTGTTCCCAGCATTGCCGCAATCAGGAACAAAAGCGTTGCCCCCATCACCAACCACAATTCGTTGATGACCAACTGCACCATGCAGGCCGCCCCAATTGTGACCCCTAGAATAAGGATACTGATGGGAGCAGCAGTGTAGAAAAACACCGAGGAAGCGATCAGCAAAGACACGAGCATCAGTAGGGCGGTGAAATCTTCAACCGTCCCATAGGGCGCAAAAGCGAGCGCAGGGATTGCCCATAGGCAGCCGGTCAGAAACGCCATTAGCGCCTGAAGGTTGAACTCTTTGGCAGATATCTTGCGCTTTTCCGTGTCCGCTAAACTGCGATCAAGGCGCGCGCTTTGAATGTTGAGCAGCGCCATTGCCGCCATCCATGCAAGAACAAGTCCGGTCGGAGCCGCTTCAAGGTAGATCCGAGCCACAAACACAGCGAGCAGCGAATGCGCAAATGCACGCTGGAATGTAAGCCTAGCCAGCCCTGCATATTGTACCCCACGCAACCGCGCCCAATCGCGATCTGACTTACGCGCCAAGCCAAGAACGGCAAGACTCGACAGATTGCGCGCAATAGGCTGATTTGATGGAGTTAATGGATCGGACACGACCCAGTTGAAATACGTAGCAAAGGTTATTGGTCAGTAAAGCAATCAGCGCTTTTGCAGCGCATTGCTCAATTTATTTCACGTCGCACGAAAAAAGACGCAATGCGTGCCATTAAAAATCGGAAAACTCCCCTCGTGAGGTTCTAGCAGGTCAGCTAGCTAAATCACTCAACGGTCACCGATTTTGCCAGATTGCGCGGCTGGTCGACATCCGTGCCTTTAACCACCGCCACGTGATATGCGAGCAACTGCACTGGTATCGCATAAACAAGCGGCGCAATCAGCGGATGAACCACGGGCATTTCGATAGTGGCAATGCAGCCCTCGCCTGCCTGTTTCAGTCCATCAGCATCCGAAATCAATACGACCTGCCCGCCGCGCGCGCGGACCTCCTCCATATTGGAAACAGTTTTTTCAAACAAAGGCCCGGACGGCGCGATGACAACGACTGGAACATCATCATCAATCAGAGCAATTGGGCCATGCTTCATCTCACCTGAAGCATAACCTTCTGCATGAATATAACTGATTTCTTTGAGTTTTAATGCCCCTTCAAGCGCCAGAGGATAATCCTGACCGCGGCCCAAATACAATACATCGCGCGCAGGTGCGACCAGATGCGCCATGGCTGCAATGTCATCATCATGATCAAGCGCAGCGTTAAGCGCGGCAGGCGCCTCCAGCAAATGGCCGACCACTTCGATCTCTTCCTCGCGGCTCATCAGCCCCTTCTTAACGGCCATATGCGCTGCCAAGGCAGCAAGGACGGCCAGTTGGCAAGTAAAGGCTTTTGTCGATGCAACGCCAATTTCTGGCCCAGCATGCGTGGGAAGCAGCAAATCAGCCTCTCGCGCCATCGAACTGGTCGGAACATTGACGACAACGCCGATAACCTGTCCGTTTTCCTTGCAATGGCGCAAAGCTGCCAAAGTGTCCGCTGTCTCCCCGCTTTGAGAGATAAACAGCGCAAGGCCGCCTTCTTCTAGCACCGGTTCACGGTATCGGAATTCAGACGCGACATCGATGTCGACAGGCACGCGGGCAAAATGTTCAAACCAGTATTTTGCCACCATGCCTGCGTAATAGGATGTGCCGCATGCCACGATGGTAAGGCGTCGAATGGCAGAAAGGTCAAAATCAAACTGCGGCAACGCGACCGAATTGTCATCGCGGCGCAGGTAGGAACCGAGTGTTTGAGCAACCACCGTAGGCTGCTCAAATATCTCTTTCTGCATGAAGTGGCGGTAATTGCCTTTCTCCACCGCAGCAGCAGATGCACCAGATGATTGAATTTCCCGCGTAACAGGATTGTTGTCCGCGTCAAAAATCTGCGCACCTTCGCGGCGCACGACAACCCAATCGCCTTCTTCGAGATAGGTGATTTTCTGCGTGAGCGGAGCAAGCGCCAGTGCATCTGATCCCAGATACATCTCTGCATCCTCGCCCCCAGGGCCGTATCCCACAACAAGCGGAGACCCCAGCCGCGCGCCGATCAAAAGATCGGGATGCTCGCGAAACGCCATCGCCAGCGCAAATGCACCGCGCAGCCGAGGCAAAACATCTTGAACCGCAGCTTCTGGATCAAGGCCCGCCTCAATCCGATGAGAGACCATGTGGGCGACCACTTCGCTGTCAGTCTCGCTTTCAAAAACACGCCCCTCAGCGGCGAGTTCGGCGCGCAATTCTTTAAAGTTTTCGATGATGCCATTGTGCACAATCGCGACTTGCTCTGTCGCATGGGGGTGGGCGTTTGATGCCGTGGGCGCCCCGTGTGTTGCCCAGCGAGTATGGGCAATCCCGACATGGCCAGGAGCGGGCTCGTTCTCTAGGACGCCGACGAGATTCAGGAGCTTTCCCTCGGCCCGGCGTCGGACCAGATCACCTTCATGCAAAGTGCAGATGCCGGCACTGTCATAGCCGCGATATTCCATCCGCCTTAGGCCATCGACCAACCGATCTGATACTGCTTCGTTTCCGACAATCCCGATAATGCCGCACATAAATCGTGTATTCCCCAAATTGCGAATTCGCCCCTAGCGCCCAGCTATGAACAACGCCTTGCACTACACTCAAATTACTACAGAGCTTTGCGCGCTCTAACCGCTATCTTTTGATCGACAAGCCCTGCTTTGGAGGAGCATCCCTAACCCCATCGCGCCAAATATATAGGCCTGATGCAATAATTAACGTCGCACCAGCAAGCGTGAAGAAATCCGGAACATCATCGAAAAACAGCCATCCCGCCACAATCGCCACCAGCAATTGCACATAAATGGCAGGGGCGATTGTAGCAGCCCCCGCTTTGGCAGCGCCAAGAAACGCCAACCAATGCGCGGTCGTCGCCGTGACCGCCACTATTGCGCAGCGTGCCACCACATCCCAGCTTGGCCATCCGAAATCAAACTCGGGCTCGCCAGAAAGTTTTGCCGCAATCGACACTGCAATCAGCAATGGCGCGCAAAACACGGCAACAAACACCTGCATAGAAAGCGCGCTGCCCTGCCCCGCACTCGCTTTATTGGCGACAAGCAAAAGAGAGAAGAACACCGCAGCAAAAAGCGGCAAAAGCGCTGGCCATCCAAGTTCTGCAACATTCGGACGCAAAACGATAAACACACCCACGAGCGCAATCAGAGAAACGCCAAGCACTTGTGGTCGCAGCCGTTCTTTCAAGAATATCCCACCAAATGCTTGCGTCAGAATAGGGGAGATAAACGAAATCGCCACAGCTTCGGCCATGGGTATGATATAAATGGCTGAGAAAAACATGAGCGAGGCAGCAGCCAGACAAAAACCGCGAGCGATTTGAAGCCACAGATTTTGCGGAACAAAGGCCCGCGCCCCTTCGCTGCGCCATAACCAAGCCGAAAGAGCCAGCGCACCGATGGAAAATCGCAGGGCTGCAACAGCATATGGCGGCCACGCGCCTGCCATGCTTTTGATAATCACATCACCAACAGCCAGCGAGACAAAGCCTGCAAGCGCATACAAAAGGCCAACGCGTGTTTCATTGCCCATGGGTGAGTGCTTTCCTATCAGCCAGCAGTAAAGGCTGCGACTATCCCTATGACGGCGGGTAGGCGAATGAGATGGATTTGGAAAGTGTGCGCGGATCAGGAGCGCAAAAGCGCTATTCGCGCAGTGCAATCACAGCCTCTGCTTCGGAAGGCTGACGTGCGGCTTTATTCTCCAAATAAATCCAGGGAACATGCGCCGCATCAAAACGGGTCCTGATCGAGCGCTGGAAAAAAGGCGGCATATGATCGCCAATAATCAGCACATCTGCCTCGGGAAAAGCAGGGTCTGAAAGCTCATCATAGATCGCATCAGCCACGATTTTGTGCACCATATAACTGCGGCAAAGCATGGGAAAATCTTCGCGCCATTCAGCATCGCCAAGCCCGCACTCACCAGTACCCATGGCATCTTCATGCGCAACCGGAAGATGCGCATTCAAAGTCAGCCAGTAAACGAGGTTCCGGGTCGTTTCAGAATTGCGCAGATCAGCTGCAATCATTTTAGGAATATCGGCATCGCACGCGCCTGCGAACACACCATCACAATGCCGAGCACCGCGTTTTTTTAAGTCGCTCTCAAACGAAACCTCTTCAAAGCCAAGCTTTGGATACCATTCAAACCGCCCAAAAAATGTCCGCCCGAAAGTGTGATATGCTTTGGTCGAAAATCCAGCGTCACGAAACTGCTTTGGCAAGCAGTCTGCCTTGTCAAAATCGGTCGATAGATGATCGCCCCAAATCCCGCACAATTCGCGCATTTCGCCATTTGTCGTAGAGCCGAAATAGAGGCTTTTTCCGCGCGAGATGGTAAAGCGGTCCTCCAAGGCATCCGCCGCCCAGATTTTGTCATCCAGCGCTTTGTCATGCGGATCAGTTGGCACGCCCCAGCTTTCGACCATTATGATCACGAGATTGTCCGCCGCAACGCTATCGGGCGAGATACCGGTTTGGATAATCGCTGATTCCACGGGCGTGCCAGCAGGAGCCGAGGCTTTGTAGCTTCCTCGCGTTCCTTCAGTCGCGAACGTGTCCGCGTTAATGAGGATAGCCACCAGACCAATCGCACCAATCACTTCGTTACGGTTGGCGAAATTTCTCATCCTTGCGCCGAACCGAAGAGACAGGATGACTGTGGCTGCGATAACCAACCCTGCAACAATGTATTCAGGCGATTTGGTAATGCTCAAATCCACCAGATATTCGCGGACAAGAGTGATATTCCAAAAGTCGATATTGAACGATTTCGTGATGTAGATCGTCAATTGCAGCGCATATATAAAGACGAGTGCGATCCGCCGCACAAACGCCTGTTTTACAGGCATAACGGCCAGAGCGATTATCCCGCAAAAAAGCATGGAATCGGCCATCATAGGGCCGCCCACCGGCCACATTAGGATGAACGCTAAGTTGGGCAGGACAAGCCACCACAGTGCCCATTTCCATGGGATATCTCGCAAGATGCTATCCTGCCAGAAACGCTGCAATGAAGATGGCATTCAATCCCTCCGCGGTCGCAAAGTGCATTAGGCGAAGATGGTAAATGAAGTGTTTGCTCAGCTGGAAATGAGAGCGATTTCTTTACGCGGCTCTAAGAATTATTGGTGTAACGCCGTACCCCATCTGGACGAGCAAGAGCGCGAGCATCCACAATCACACATACCGCTCATACGCCGACAGACGGTTTCACGATCTCAAAGGTTTTTTAAAGGCATGTCCCCCAGCAGCAATGCCTCTCTACACATGACAAGCAAAAGCGGACCGGGCGCTGGCAGCGTTTCGGCGGGATCCGGATATCTAGATATCGGTATCTTCGTCGGCATTGCCATTTTGCTTATTGCTGGCCTCCAGCTGTTTTACAGCTCGTTTTACTCCGTCCATCAGGACTTAGCAGGATCGGCTCTGTCAGGGCGTCTTGCCCTGTCGCTGGGCGATCAGTTTGCCGATTACAGCCTCTATTTCCCGCCCGTAGAGCGCGTTTGGTTTTCTCTTGCCGCCATATTGAGCGACGTAACCGGCCTTAGGCTCGACCTTACCGGCATTGCGATGACAGGCGCAGCGATCTTGTTTTCAACCGGGCTCGCCTATTACATTCGCAAAACGACTTTAGGCGCATCGCCGCTCTTTCTGTTGGGCTCTGTCGCCTTCATGGTGATTTTGCCGATACTTTACAAAAACGTATTTGGCCTGCGCGAACATTTGGTTGTCCTCGGACTTTGGCCATACTTGGTTTTACGTCTATCCGACCCTCAAAACACTGTGATTGGGTGGCGAATGCGGGCTGTCGTAGGGGTCTGGATGGGCTTCACGCTTTTGTTCAAATATCTCTACAGCCTTGTCGTTCTGCTTATCGAAATTGCCGATGCGGCATTGCTGCGTAAACCGTTCAACCTGTTCCGGATCGAAAACCTGATCTCGGGCGGCTTTGTTGCACTATATCTGCTGTTCTGGCTCGTGCTTGATCCTGAGCAACGCGAAGTAATGGGCGCCATAGTCAGCGCCATTGACGCAAACCTTACGGGTACACAGGTCAATCTTACCAATGCAGCGATCCACGCAGCGCCCGCACTTGTGTTTATTGTTATTGGCCGAATGCATGGAATTGCGTGGCGCACTTCAGCCATTGGCGTTGCATTTGTGGCAGCCGCCGTCATTGCAGCTTGGATCCAATCACGCTGGTACAGCCACCATCTCTTTCCAATAACAATGGCCTATTCTGCGTGGATCTGGATGATCCACCGCGAGACGAAGCTGCTTTGGCTCGTAGGTCTTGGAATTTTGATTTGCCGCCCACTTGTGATTGAATTCGCGAGCACGAAATCTTATCAAATCAGCGTTGCTGCACTCGATGATGCTATTACTTCATCGGGTCTTTCATTTGATGGAAAACGCGTTGGTCTTTTGACCATGCACCCCTCCCCCTTCAATCAGCACCTCGCAGCAAACGGGGCCGCGCGCTGGAATATTAGCATGAACAATTCCTATGTCGCATCTGAGTTGAAACCTCTGGACACGCCACAGAACAAAGGGATCACGCCAGCCGCAGTTCAACTGGACGATCCAGGCGTACAAATGCTTCACAATGAAATGCTGCGTTTGTGGGAAGAACAACCGCCTGATTACATCATCCTTGACGAGAGCTCTCGTTGGCCCCTGCGCTACATCCGCATACGTTGGAAAGAAGCCTTTGCCCAAGATGATCGCTTTAATGCAGTTCTAGGACGCTACGAGCAGGTCCTCGCGCATGACGGGGCACGGACCAAATTCACAGTCTATCGGCTTAAGGATTAACGCCTCAGGCTAAGCCAAGGCGTCCCACAAAAGCGGCTCTCCCCGCTTAAGATCACGCGCGGCTGTCTTGCCCAGAACTTCAGGTAGGTGTTTTGGCGCTAATCCTTGGCCGGGGCGGATCGAACGGACATTGTCCCGTGTCAGACTGGCGCCTGCTTGAATGTCCTCGACCACATAAAGCGAACGGCGAAACTGCACAGATGCGCTTTCGCTGCCTTGCAGGTCATAGGTCGCTTTACCCAAAGACCGCCAAGCCCGTTTGCAATCTGCAACCAGAGTTTTGAATTCGTCAGGTTCAAGGCTGAAAGCAGAATCCGGCCCGCCATCGGCGCGGCGAAGTGTAAAGTGCTTTTCCACCACGCACCCGCCTAGTGCAATCGAGGATACCGCAACAGCCGATCCAAAAGTGTGGTCTGACAATCCCGAGACAACGCCAAACCGATCAGCCAAATCCGGCACAGTGCGCACATTCGATTGATCATCAGGCGCAGGATAAGAACTGATGCAATGAAGCAAAACCAATTCTTCGCAACCATTCTCGCGCGCTGTCGCCACCGCTTCACCAATCTCATCAAGATTGGCCATCCCAGTAGAGATAATCATCGGCTTACCCTTGGACGCGACATAGGCAACCAGAGGCAGGTCAACCGCTTCGAAAGAGGCGATTTTGTACGCGGGAGCCCCCAATTCCTCAAGCAGGTCAACCGCGCTTTCATCGAAAGGAGAAGAGAACAGTGTCACGCCTAGCTCGCGGGCTCGCTTGAACAGCGGTTCATGCCATTCAAACGGGGTCTGCGCCTCGCCATACAGGTCATACAAAGTGCGCCCATCCCACAATCCGCCCTCTACGGTAAAATCTGGGCCATCATGATCGATTGTGATCGTATCGGCGGTATAACTCTGCATCTTGATCGCATCCGCGCCTGTCGCAGCTGCCGCCTCAAGAAGAATGATTGCGCGTTCAAGGCTTCCATTGTGATTGCCCGACATTTCGCAAATCACATAGGGTTCATGGCCCGGCCCAATCTTCTGACCGTCTATCGTGATTTCTTGGGTCTTGGTCATGCCAATTCCTTCAGCTGTGCGCTTGTCAGCATGGGCTGGCGTCCCGACCGGATGATTTCCAATGCGGATTGATATCCGCAATTCATCAGCAGATCGACCACGCTCATAAAGCCAACAAATTCGTCGCCCGATTGCTTGTATTCAGGATGCGCAAAGTTTTGATAGCGCAGCGCGACACCGGAACCTGCAAAAGCGCCAGCCTCTTGTTCTTGTTCAATATACGCAGCGCTGCCTTGTGCAGAAAGATAGGTGTCGGCATCAATGGCGCGGCAAATGGATAACAGCCAATCATCTTTGCGCCCGCTTACCCCTTCAAGCTTTGAGGATTGGGTAATGGGCGTTGTAATACCCATGCGCTGCGCTGTTTGAGTGATAAAGGCTCTGTTGAGATCGCCGATTGTCTGGTGCCCGGCGCCCATCCATCCCTCAATATCCGCAAAAACTTCTGCGAAGTGAGGCGCTTTCGAATAGGCATGGCGGATCGTCGACAGATGCGTTTTGCGCCATTTCAGATTGGCATCGACAGCGGTGCTGACAAAAGTGCAGGTCTCGCTCTGGCTGTGGCCAGTCAATGGCACAGTCAGGTACATTTCGCCATTTTGGCTCAGCACCCTGTTACGCACACCCCAGCTGCGCTTTAGCACTTGGGCATCATCAAGGAATACAAAGGTGTCCGCGCGGTCAATCAGGTCAAAATACCCGATCCACGGCAGATAAGTTGGCTGCATAATTGCTGCGATCATGATGCTTTTGCCATTACAGATACATCGAGCGCGCGTTGCAAATCGGCTTCCACTTCTGCGAACTTCTCACCCTTGGCATACGCTTCCCAAGCGCCAGGAATAAATCGATTGCCGCGCTGATCATTAAGCGCACCACGCAGCTTTCCGAGCCTATCAATGGTATCAACCGAATGATACAGCCAGCGCGGCTTTACGGTGCTGAAAATCTGATCTCCGACTGAAATTTCGCCTTCAAAGCCTTCGAGTATTTGGTGTATCTCTTTGATCAATTCAGGCGTGTCTGTTTCGACAACGCATTCAGCGGTCAGTAGAACGCTGCCGCCGCTCTCATAAATGTACGTTCGAAAGCAGCTGCCTGTCGCGGTGAAATTCTGCGCATAGAAAGGCACTGGCCCGGTCCAATCCACTTCAAAAGTGTAGGTCGCGAATTTCTGCGCAGGTGCTTTGGGAGTTTCGACACCAACCGCCTTAAACAGAGGCATCGGACTAGCTGCCCAGATCACAATGTCGTCCGCCGTCTCTTCGCTCAACATAGCGCGCGGTGTGGCCAGTTTGCGGTCGTAAACGCGTACCCCGATCTCTTTGAGAACCTTGCGGCAGTGACCAAACAATCCATGAAAACCATCAAGCGGAAGGCTCGCCTGTACATTGCTGGAGTAATCCCAAAGCTTTCGCGGAATGCCGAACAGCTCATTTGCTAAAGGATTGTTCTGCTTTGCCTTAGACAGTTCAGAAAGCGTAATGCCCGTTGGAAACACGCGATTGATCGCCAATGGCACAGCGGCGCTTGCATGCAACTGAGCAGGCGCACAGCCCACATGCCAACGAACATATCGTGCAAGAGGAAATGTCAGATCATCTTCATAGCATTGCAAACGATGAAGCAGGCTTTCACCTTCCAGTGGTGCCAATAGCGTTGATGTGCCATCCAATGCAGGGCCGCCAAAATCATCGGTGTAAATCAGGCCATCACTGCCAGCGCTGACCGATCCAAAACGATTGTCAAAATCAGAAAATGCCGCGCCGTGCTCTTCTAGCAGGCTGCGGATCGGATCACCCTTTGGGCCAAAATAAATGCAGCCCTCGCGCATTTCGCGGCCATCACGAAGCTGAGGCAACGCCACGCCGCCCAGCTCATCAAGCCGTTCATAAAGCTCAATATCGCGCGCACCCATGCGATGCGCCTGAAGCGCAGCAAGGATACCTGTCAGCCCCCCACCAACGATCCGAATACGCCTCATGAATTGGCGATCCGGTGAGGCGCTGATGCGATCAGCAAATCGGCACAGGTTTTGGAGATTTCAATGCCCATAGCCACCCCGCTAAGGGGTAGGCGTAGACATTTCGTTAACTACAAATCAGCCGCTTAGAACCGTATCACAAATTTAGCGGACGGGGCTCAATGTCGCTTTTGTAAACATAAAGCGTGAATTCAAACGGGATTGCGCCGGGGCGTACTGCATAATCATGACGCAAAGACACCAAAGGCGAGAGCTGCTCTTTACAGAATTGGAACGCGCTCATTGGGTCTTCGTAATACAATCCATCGTCGAAATAATCGACAAATCGGCTCAGCATGTTGAACGCATAGCCTTTGCGAACATGCTGCATAAGCTGTTTTGAAGCCGCTTCGAAAAATCCGCGATTGTCACTCATTGCGTTGTTGTAAACGCCGCTCACAAGGACAAAATCAAACTCCTCATCCGGCGGATTTTCAAGGATGTTTCGCACTTCAAAGCGCCCATCTGGATGGGTATTCTTTGCAAACTCAACTGCTTCGGGCGAAATGTCATATCCGACATATTCACCCTCAAATCCAATCGTTCGCTTTAGCAGGCTGAGCATCTGGCCGGTCCCGCAGCCGAAATCGAGCACCTTGCTGTCCTTCGTAACGCCAATCTCGCATAGGATTTCCATTCGACGCTCCTGCGTTTCGCGATCCGCATATTGCGCGCTTTCCGCCCCATCGCCGTGCTGTTTGACAAGGTCGCCATAATGTTTGGCGAGTGCATCAATGTCTTGCTTAAAATCTGTCATCTAACGCTCCAGCGCCTCTAGAATTGCTTTGGCGGCATTGCCGCTTGGATCGGCAACGAAGCTGCTGCGCATAAGTCTAGCCATATTGGCGCGCATTGCCGCATCGCTGAGAAAGGTGTTCAAACGGTCCGCTAACTCGTCATCGCTCACCGTATCAGCGAGCCCCAAGTCGAAGACAAGCCCAGCGCCCGAAAAGACCTTGGTTTCGCCATCCTGCCCCTCGTTTTGGGCAATCGCGGCGGCAGGGACGCCCATATAGGCGCTTTCATACTTGATCAGCCCGCCCCCAGTGATCGCGACATCAGACCACAGAAATTGCTCTGATAAGTCAGGCTGCGGCGCGATGACTGCGCTGCCTTTGGCGAAGCATTCAACTGCAGAACTCAACTCAGCACTCGCTTGCCCAAGAACGCGCACAACAACATCGCGGTTGATTGCGCCAAGCACGCGAACAATGCGCAATGCCAGACCTTTAGGATCAGACCCGCCAATCGCCACGAACAAATTCTTGAGTTCACCCCCGCGCTGGCGTTCAACGCTTTGCTTGCGGCGCTCAACCAGTTTGCGACGGGCGAGCAGATAATTGTGGCCTAAGATTAGCGCTGGGGCCTTTGGATAATCGAGCGTGGGCGCTTCCCAAGTGAAGTTCAAAATTGCATCGCATGGATATGCTTCGAGCTTACAGAAATCATCGATGACCAAAGTTGCAAACCCTGCGTTTCTAAGGTGCTTTAGGTAGGCAACATCAGCGCGGTAACTGTCGACCACGACGAAATCAGCCGGGTGTTTGCAGTTTATGGCTGTCTCTTCGTCCCCTCGCGGAATTCCGTTTACCGGAGCCTTGAGGCCAATGTGTTTAAAACCAGCTGCTTCTATCTGATCTTTCGCAGTCCGGGCGAATTTTCCGGCAAAGGTGCAGGCAAGGCCGTGGAGGGCAAACGCCTCACCCAATGCAAGGCAGCGACTTAGATGGCCAAATCCAATGTCGGTGGTCGCATCGCACCGGAACACGGCATGCATTATGTGCCTCCCCGGCCTGCCGCAAAAAGGCGCTCTGCCATTTCCCAGTCTTCTGGGCGGTCAATGTCAACGGCGCGCCATTCGGGCAGTTCGATAAATCGCGTTTGCGGGCCAAAGAACGGCCGCTTCTCTACCCAAGCATCGCGTGTTCCCCAATAAAACTGTCCTGCATCGTGGAAGACGGGTTGTAAGTCTTGGGTCCGGGTTGAGCGGTGCTCTGGCTGAGTGAATTGAGGGCTGCCATCGCCGCTATCGACAAAGCCGCGCTGGGGCGGATGGCCGTAACGCACAGCGGGAAATGCAAAATCACAGCTGTCGGATAGAAGCCTGCGCGAACTGACAAGATCATCGGGCTCAATAAAAGCTGCGGTGGCATACAGGCAGCAAATAGCCTCTAAACCCAGACCTTCTTGCGCAGCCCATTCGCAAGCATGGACAATTACATCAGTGGTCGATGCGTGATCATCCGACAATTCAGCCGGACGGATAAAGGGCGTTTCAGCCCCTTCGTCGCGCGCAATTTCTGCAATTTCGCCATCGTCAGTTGAGACAATAATGCGATCGAACAGACCGCATTCTTTTGCTGCCGCAATTGGCCAGCCAATCATGGGACGTCCGCAAAACTCGCGGATATTCTTGCGCGGGATCCGTTTGCTTCCCCCGCGCGCCGGGATGATGGCGATGTTCATTGGCAAACAGCCTTGGCTACCTCGGCAATGACTTTTTGCTGCTGTTCATCCGTCATAGTGGGGAACATGGGCAGACTTAGCGCTTCAGCGTAATACCTTTCCGCATTCGGGCAATACCCGCGCTCAAAGCCCAGCTTTTGATAAAAGGGTTGAAGATAAACAGGGATATAATGGAGGTTGACCAGAATGCCCGCTGCCCGAAGCGCGTCAAAAGTCGCTCGGTGCTTTTCAGCGGCGACCCTGATAACATACAAATGCCAGGCTGATTGTGCTTGGGGATGCTGATGCGGGGTCACTACCGGCAGATCGGCAAAGGCAGCATCATAAACCGCAGCAATCTCGCGGCGCCGCTGGATAAACTTTGGCAATCTATCAAGCTGGCTCAAACCCAGAGCCGCGCAGACATCGGTCATCCGATAATTAAAACCCAAGCGCTGTTGTTCGTAATACCATGCGCCTTCATCGGCCTGCTCCAATAGATCGGCATCGCGGGTTATCCCATGGCTTCGGTCCATCTGCATCAATTGCGCAAGCTTGGGGTCATTGGTCAGCGCCATGCCTCCCTCACCTGTTGTGACAATTTTCACGGGGTGAAAACTGAAGACGGCAATATCGCTAAATTCACATGCTCCCACAGGCTTTGAACCAAAAGACCCACCAATCGCGTGCGAGGCATCTTCAATGATTTTGATATCATACTGACTGGCCGCCGCGTGGATCGCCGCCATGTCGCACGATTGGCCGGTAAGGTGCACGGGGATGATGACTTTTGGCAGAGTTCCCTTGGAGGCAGCTTGCTCAAGCTTTTCAGCCAAGTGAGCAGGGCACATATTGTAAGTCTTGGGATCAACATCGACAAAATCGACTTCCGCCCCGCAATATAAAGCCGCATTGGAGCTTGCGACAAAGGTAAGCGGGCTGGTCCAGACTGAATCGCCCTTACCCACACCCAAGGCCATGCACGCCACGTGCAGAGCGCTTGTCGCGCTGTTAGCCGCAACTGCACATTTTGCGCCAGCGACTTTCGCGGTCGCTTCTTCAAACGCCGGCACAACAGGCCCCTGCGTCAGAAAATCGGATTTTAAGACATCGACAACAGCGGCGATGTCATCTTCCGTAACGGACTGGCGTCCATAGGGTATTACGCCAGTCATTACGCAACATGCGTCGGATCGACGTGTTTACGGACAGCCGCGCGAATATCTTCGACGCTCATGAAATCAGGGTTGGTGCCGCTATTGTAGCAAAAGCCCGGCTCAACCGGTGTACCGCCCGTCTGTTTGAGGTAGTCTTCTGGCAGATATTCGGTGGTCGAGGGCAGGATTGCGTAATATTCGCCAAGATCGACGGTGTTAAGACTATCACTCGACGTGATCATTTCCTCATGGATTTTCTCACCCGGCCGAATGCCCACGATTTCCTGCTTGCATTCAGGTGCAATCGCTTCAGCCACATCAGTGATGCGATAGCTCGGGATCTTAGGCACGAAAATCTCGCCCCCATGCGCTTTTTCAAGCGCCCAAAGCACCATATCAACGCCCTCTTGAAGGGAGATGTTGAACCGGGTCATCGTGGGATCTGTGATCGGGATAACGCCGCTTTTGCGCTTATCCAAAAAGAACGGAACCACGGAACCACGGCTGCCGATTACATTGCCATAACGAACAACCGACAAGCGCAGGTCGCGCGCGCCTTTTACGTTGTTGGCAGCGGTAAAGATTTTGTCCGAACACAGCTTTGTCGCACCATAAAGGTTGATGGGTGCGGCAGCTTTGTCCGTAGACAATGCGACAACATTGGAAACGCCAGTATCAAAACACGATTCAATGACATTCTGCGCTCCGATTACGTTTGTTTTGATACATTCAAACGGGTTGTATTCGGCCGCAGGCACTTGTTTCAATGCGGCTGCGTGGACGACAATATCGATGCCTTCCAAGGCTCGGCGCAAGCGGTCCTGATCACGGATGTCGCCGATAAAATAGCGCAGAGCAGGGTAATCCGTTGTCGAAAACTCCTGGCTCATCTCGAACTGTTTTAGCTCGTCACGCGAATACACCACCAGTCTGCGAACGCCGGGATACTTCTTCAAGACTGTCCGAATGAACGCACGTCCAAACGATCCGGTCCCGCCCGTTACAAGAATACTTTTGTTATCCAACAAGGGATTCTTTTCCTTTTTTGAAGCCAGCAAAGCGGACCAAAACCATCACTCCGCTGATAATGAATGCTGTGCCGAAAGACACCGCAGTGGCAAGCATAATACCCCGAATTCCCATGCTCTGAGACCACAGGATGCTGAGCCAGATATTGAGGCCAATGGTTAGAACGCTGAATGCAGACATCATTTCGATGCTTTTGTCGTAGTGGAGAAACTTCATATTGTGCATGAAGAACCCCTGCAAAACGATCGCGATCATGATGTATTGCAGCAAGGGTATGGCGGTGTGGAATGCCTCGCCCAGCAAAATAGGCGCAAACAGCACGGCAAAAACATAGAACGCGGCCGCTGCCAGCGCTCCCAAAACAAAATAAAGGATCGAGACAGAAGCGACTTCGCGCAATCCGTCTTCGGCAGCGGCTTTTAGCTTGCGGAAGAGCCACGGCGTCCAAGCCATCACAAAGCTGTAATTGACCATCCAAAACGCAGACGCAAACAGCGCTGCCACGCCGTACATAGCGCTCGCCTCAACACCCAAGAAGTGCGCTGCGACGACTTTGTCGGTAGTGCCGACCACCATCACAACAGCGCCCGCTGGCCAATAGACAACTCCGAAAGAAGCGATATTGCGATAAAATGATCGCTCAGGGATTTTGAAAAGGGTCGGCAGCGAAAAACCGAGCGAACGCAGCGAATACATCGCCGCAATGGCCATGCCGAGCATCCGCCCAAGCACGACCCCGCGCCAATCCCAACCTGAGCTAAGGAAAATGACAATAAACGCCATGCTTAACACCGCTTGGATGACCTGCGTCAGCAAGAATTCTTTGCGCCGATTGTGGAACTGCTGAAGCGCCAGAACCATGTAGAACACTTCATATAGCAAAGCCGCAACCACTATGCTGACAAGCCATGCTTGCGGAAACTTGGTCGCGGTTGCGAGCATTTCTCCAAACACAACCGTCACGAGAGTAACGAAAGTCGCCAGAGCCACCATCACGAACAGAGCTGTATGTGTGAACTGATCGAGTTGTTTCTGATCAAAATCCAGAAACCGCATTCTAATCGCATCTTGGGTCGTCAATCCGACGACGGGACGCATAAAAGTCGCATAGGTGATAAACAGCACCCAGATACCATAGCCCGTCGGATCAAGCATCCGTGTCAGGATTGGTGCCAACAACAAAGGCACCAGTGCCTCAATACTGTTTGCGAACGCATAGAACAGCGACTGAAGCGCCAGAAACTTTTTGGCGTTTAATTGGAATGCTTTGCGTATCATCAACCGTTCTTAATGCAGCTACCCCTGTGGCACTGCCGCGGACAGTGCTTGAGAGTTTGTAAACCTAAATTGTTAACGATTGCCTGAGATAAGCAGCGTCAATCATGATCAGCCCTTTTGGACGGCTGGGATCAACGTGCTTGGATTGAGGTAGACTAAAGTGGCTTTCAAAGCTGTTAAAGTGCGCGAGATCGTTGCGGAGACGCCCGATATCTCAGCATCAAATGTGCCAGCCGAAGCCTTTAGAGATCGGTATGATCTTTCAACGGCACTTGGTGTGGTTCGAGAAATGGAAACATCCGCTGGACGCGCGGCCGTTTATGAGGAAATCAAAAACAAGAACACGCTCTATCGTTTGGTCGATGCGGTTTACGAAGGCTCTGGTGCCTCCTTTTTCCAACCGCTTTTTCTTTTCATCTACATGATCAAATGCGTTGTCTCTTTGGGCCCGTTCAAAAACAAACAGGCGCAAGCTGTTTCGATTGCCAACTTTCCAAACGAGCACAAAACTATCGCGCGTATCTCTGCTCTCATTCCTGACATCGACTTGATGCAAGTGTCTGTTGAACGGAAACATATCTTGGCCGTGGCCCAGTTAAAGGCGGCCGTTCAAATGCTTGGGGCATTTCCTCGCGTTTGGTCATTTCTACGCGCCCTGGTTCGCCAGCACAGTTTTATGCCAGCTGCCCGCATCACCAGCACGCTTGCCTATTACATCCGCTTTTCGCACCTGTTTGCCCAAGCCCCTGATCTTAAAGCCGCTATCATCGCCAGCAATTACAGCCCCGAGGCTGTCGGCATGGCAGCCGCAGCGCACCGTCATGGCCGCAAAGTTATCTATTCACCGCATGCGCCTGTTCCTGCAAATGGCCCGGTTGTGCCGCCCGTTTATGCGGACTGCGCGCTGTTTTATGGCGAAGAAACTCGCAAAACTTATGAAAGGCGCAACGCCTGCACTGCCCAAGTGACTTACATAGGCGAGCCCGGACAAGCGCGCCCAATGGAATGGCAACAGAGCGTAAGCACAATTGGTATCTTCCTCACTTCTGGCACCAAAGTCGAAGTCCTGAAAAGTTTGATCGCGACGATCCGAGTGGATTTGCCTGATGTTCGTATCATTATCCGGCAACATCCCGTCCAGCTTTTGAGTACGGATTTTTCTGGTCTTGAACTGGACGATCCCAAAACAGAGCTAACGCTTGGCAATCCATTGGATGATGAAATCAAGGCGTGTGACCTTGTTATTTGCGGCAATAGCGGCGTTGCTATGAATGTTCTGAGCGGCGGGCGTCCTGTTGCGTACCTCTCCAGCCTCGATGGAATCTTGTTCGATTCTAATGGTTTTGTTGGCAGCCGATTGGTTTTCAATATGTCATGGTGGAGTGGGGATATTTATGACCGGCTTAAGGGTTTTTACGAGGCTCCTGGCTGGCTTAGCGTCATGCAGACATATGATGCTTCTTACGCTGCGGACACCAATGAGCTGTCGCAAACCGCCCGCACCACATTGTTGAAACACCTAACGCCCACAACCGGGAAACCAACGAGAGCATCGCAAGAACTTGACAAAATTGCTGCGAAGGCGCGGCGAACTTAGGAAAAAAATAAGGTTTCCGAATTATTCACCAAACTTCGAGAGGGCATGTTCGCTCTAATTTGAGCATGTGCCTACAAACTTATTTGGCCTTGGGGGCTTTGGAATGAGTGCATTCGGGAAAAAAGGCGGCGGCGGGATGAAACCTGGCGGACGACCAGCTTTTGGGGTCGCACGCCCCATGAAAGGCGGAGGCGGCGCGGCCAGTGATGGCGGCGAGCAATTCCCACCACTTCCCGAAGAAGGCGACAAGCCCAAAAGCGACCCTGCGCCCGCAGCAAAGAAACCATCCAAACCCACCTCCACCGCCGATGCGATGGACCGGTTGACCGAACGCATGAACGCCACCCATTCGGGCGAACATGAGCAAGGCGGGTTTGAAGCCAGCGTCCACAAAATTAAAGAGCAAGTGCTCCCGCGCTTGCTCGAACGGGTCGATCCCGAAGCGGCTGCCACGCTTTCGAAAGAAGAGCTTTCGGAAGAATTTCGCCCCATTATCATGGAAGTGCTGGCAGAACTTAAAGTCACACTGAACCGCCGCGAACAATTCGCGCTTGAAAAAGTCCTTATCGATGAACTGTTGGGCTTTGGTCCGCTTGAGGAATTGCTCAACGACCCGGACGTGTCCGATATCATGGTCAACGGCCCTGATCAGACCTACATCGAGAAAAAAGGTAAGCTGGTTATCGCGCCCATCCGGTTCCGCGATGAGCAGCACCTTTTCCAGATCGCTCAGCGTATTGTGAACCAAGTTGGCCGCCGGGTTGACCAGACCACGCCGCTTGCCGATGCTCGCTTGAAAGACGGCTCTCGTGTAAACGTCATCGTTCCGCCTTTGTCGCTGCGCGGTACTGCGATCTCGATTCGTAAATTCTCCGAAAAACCGATCACTCTCGACATGCTCAAAGAGTTTGGCTCGATGAGTGAGAAGATGTGTACCGCCTTGAAAATCGCGGGCGCGTGCCGGTTCAACATCGTTATTTCGGGCGGTACGGGTTCGGGTAAAACCACCATGCTCAACGCCCTGTCGAAAATGATCGACCCGGGTGAGCGCGTTTTGACGATTGAGGACGCCGCCGAACTTCGTCTGCAACAGCCGCACTGGCTGCCGCTGGAAACACGTCCGCCGAACCTTGAAGGGCAAGGCGCGATTACAATTGGCGACCTTGTTAAAAACGCCCTTCGTATGCGTCCTGACCGGATCATCCTGGGTGAGATCAGGGGCGCGGAATGTTTCGACCTTCTCGCCGCGATGAACACGGGCCACGATGGGTCCATGTGTACGCTTCACGCTAACTCTCCTCGTGAGTGTTTGGGCCGGATGGAAAACATGATTTTGATGGGTGACATCAAAATCCCGAAAGAAGCAATTTCACGCCAGATCGCTGAATCGGTTGATCTTATTGTGCAGGTAAAACGTCTGCGCGATGGTTCGCGCCGTACCACTGACATCACCGAGGTTATCGGGATGGAAGGCGAAGTGATTGTGACGCAGAACCTGTTCAAGTTTGAATATCTGGATGAGACCGAAGACGGCAAAATCCTCGGCGAATTCCGCGCATCTGGCCTGCGTCCGTATACGTTGGAAAAAGCGCGCCAGTTCGGCTTTGATCAGGCGTTTTTGGAAGCCTGTCTGTAGGTTTGTGAGCTCCTGCTAAGGCAGGAGCTTCCATCGGTTTAGCTCACTTATGCGAGAGATCCCTGCCTTCGCAGGGATTCACAATCGATCAAAGGCTTCCCAAAACAACCGGCAGGCTCATCGCCAAACATCCGCCGCCAATAACTGCGCACATCAAGAAAATCGGTGTCCAAGGTACCCAGCCGACGCGCTCTAGCTGCGCATAATCGCGGAACCTTTTGCGCCGCCACTCCATGAGCGCAGCCAACCCAGCAGCCAGCCAGAATGCGCCGCCGATTGCAGCCAATTGCACCGCATCGCTTGAAAGCGCCAACTGCGTAAACACGTCCATCACTGCCGCCATGTAAGCGCACACGCCGCTTGCGCAATGGCGCGGCCCCTCTAAAGCCCTCGATCATGGATGGATCCGTCGCCCGCCCTCGCCCCTTTCTGGCTCTTGGAGTGCGGATTTTGAGCGTCTTCACGCTTGCGACTATGGCGATGCTGGTAAAGCTAGCGGGCGAACGCGGCGTCCATTTGCTGGAGATGATTTTCTGGCGGCAATTGCTGACCGCCGTTCTGATCGCCGCCATTCTTTATGCTGGCGGCAGGTTGATGAGCGTTAAGACCACACGTTTCAAAGCCCACGCATTGCGTGCCATTTCAGGCATTATCGGCATGTGCTTTGTCTATGGAGCGGTGGTTTTGCTGCCACTCGCAGAAGCAACAGTCATCTCTTTCACAACACCTTTTTTCGCCGTGCTGATCTCCGTCATCCTCTTTGGTGAGAAAATCGGGATTTACCGCGGATCGGCCGTCGCACTGGGGTTTGCGGGTATTTTGGTGATCGTGAGCGGAGGTGATTTCAGCAGCGGATTGGCGATTGATCCCTTTGGCCTTGGCGTTGGATTGGTTGCTGCGATCTTGGTGTCGCTTATTTCGTTCCAGATCCAAGATCTCAACAAAACCGAAAGTCCGTGGACCATCGTCTTCTGGTTCACGTTCCTGACAGCGCCGCTTGCTGCCTTGTCGCTGCCATTTGTTGCAACGGCGCATTCTATGGAGACTTGGGCGATTATTGGCGCAATGGCATTGTCTGGAGCGATTGCGCAATTGCTGCTGACATCCTCGTTGCGGTTTGGTTCAGCAGCGGTGATTATGGTAATGGATTACACATCGCTGATCTGGGCGACTTTATATGGTTGGTACGTGTTTGAAGTCCTGCCCTCGCCCACATTATGGGCCGGTGCGCCTCTCATTATCGGGGCGGGTCTGCTTATCGCATACCGGGAACGCGTAATCGCGCGTGAGAAGGCAAAACTGGCTGAACCTGCCTAAGCTATAGGGTAGGAAAGGATAATTTTATGTTCCGCACCACCCTGATGGCCGCCGCGCTTGGAGCGCTTACTTGCACAACCGCCGCTTGCAACACTGTCAAAGGATTAGGCCGAGGTATTGAGTCTGTTGGCCAAGCGGGCGAGGACGTCATTAGCGAAGCGCCAAGAAGCGACCAAACGAGCGTAACGCGCGCTAACCATGCCGATAAATAAGGCTGAGATTATTGGCAGGCATTTCAAACCGCGCTGTGCGGGTAAAACCGTGCTGTGCTGCCAAATCGTCGATATCAGCCAGATTGCGAATACCCCATTCGCGATTGCGTGATTTCAGGCTGACGTCGAATTGAAGGTTGGAAGGGGCTGGCTTCACCCCGTCTTCAAAATAGGGTCCGTAAAGAACAATAGGCGCGTCAGGCGGGCTTAATGTGCGTGCAGCGCCGGCAAACAATCCCTCAGTCGCGGCCCAGGGGCTGATATGGATCATATTGATACACACCAACGCATCAGCGCGCGCAACGGGCCAAGACGCAGATGCCGCATCAAGCCGAACAGGTTCGCGCAAGTTCACCCCTTCAAATTCTGCGCGATAGGCAGCGATAGATCGAAGCGCATTGTCATCGGGATCAGTGGGCTGCCAGCTTAACGCAGGCATGGCATTGGCAAAGAAAAGCGCGTGCTCGCCGCTACCCGATGCCACTTCCAGAACAACGCCCCATTCCGGCAATTCCTGGCGCAGCACACCCAGAATAGCATCACGGTTGCGAAGCGTTGCAGGCGCGTGGTGTTTGGCGCCTGCCTCGCTTACATCATCCATGCTGGTTTTGTTGGCCATAGGCGCTTCTCAGCCGACCTGTCGGTCTTGCCCTTCCCAATAAGGCGCGCGCAATTCGCGGCGCAAAATCTTACCAGAAGCATTGCGCGGCATTTCAGGAATGACATCAACGCTTTTGGGGGCTTTGAATGCCGCAATGCGTTCGCGGGTGTAAGCGATGACATCGGCCTCATCCAAGTCCATGCCGGGTTTGGGAACGCAGCACGCTTTCACCTCTTCGCCCCATTTCTCGCTTGGAATACCGATGACGGCGACCTCAGCAATAGCGGGGTGGCCATAGATCGCGCTTTCAACTTCGGCGGGGTACACATTCTCGCCACCTGATATGATCATGTCTTTGATCCGGTCCTGGATATAGACATAGCCATCCTCGTCCATAATGCCTGCATCGCCCGTATGTAGCCAGCCATCTGCATCGATCGTGCTGGCGGTGGCTTCGGGCAATTTCCAATAGCCTGCGGTGTTGGAAGGCGACTTAATGCAAATCTCGCCGATTTCACCGCGCGGCATTTCGCGATTGTCCTCGCCGCGCACTTCGATCTCGACACCGGGCACTGCTTTGCCAGCTGATCGCATGCGCTCGTTGCCTTCCAGGTCGTGATCTTCTGGCGGCAATAGCGATATCGTGCCGGTTGTTTCTGTCATGCCGTAAACCTGCATAAAGCCGGTATCAGGCATGGTGCGCACAGCTTCTTTCAGCAGTTCAAGCGGCATGGGCGCGGCACCGTACATTAGGTAACGCAAGTTTGAGAAGTCAGTCTCTTTTGCCCGTGGGTGTTGGACCATCATCTGAATCGCTGCGGGCACGAGGAACAGCAATGAAGCCCCGCCCTCAATCGCCTCCAGTGCGCCTTGCGGTGTATATTCAGGCTGCACCAGCAATCGCACGCCATTGCTGACGCTAATCGGGGCAGAGCCAGTGCCACCAATATGCGCGCAGGGCATGGCGATAAGAACGCAATCGTCAGGCTCAAAATTTTGCCAAGGCAAAGCTGCATCAATGCTGGGTTTTCGCAGGCTGAAAAGGTTGGCGTTTGAGAGCTGCACGCCTTTGGGGTTGCCGGTTGTGCCTGATGTGTAGAGTTGCAGAACGGGTGCGTCGCGATGCGCGGGTTCAAAGTCAGCAGGAGCGTTTGCACGCGCTTCGGCGATAAAGTCTGCGCCGCTTACGACTTGCGGTTCGGTTGGAAGCGATGCGGCAACTTCTCCAGCGATCTGGACAAAATCTTCGTCTGCAACAACCAGTTTTGCTTCAGTATCGGAGAGAATATAGCCGATCTCCGGTGCAGCCAGCCGCCATCCAATCGGCGCGATAACGCAGCCCATGCGCGCTGCCGCATAGAGCGCAACAAAATAGACATAGGAATTTTTGCCAAGCCAGGAAATCCGATCCCCGGCGCCAATTCCGTGCGCATTAAGGCTCGCAATCACCTGGCGGGTGAGCATTTCTGTCTCGACATAGCTAAGGCGCGTATCCCCATGCTCCAATGCGATGGCATCGGGGCGCTGTTTGGCCCAGTAACTCAGGAATTCGTCAAAGGTGCTAAAGCCATGATGCTCAGCCGGTGTCGCGGCGCTTTCCAATCCCATGCGTCTCTCTCCAATACGCTTTTTCTATCGAGAGATTTGGCGCAAAAACTCCGTTAGGTCCAGCGGCCTTGACGGCGCGCGGCAGGTTCTCGCACGATCAGCCATATGAACAGGCCAAGCGGCCCCGCCATCAATGTTGCAAACAGGATGGGTGCCTGAATAAAGCGGCTGATCCCCTTCGCATCCGCATCGCGCGGCGATCCACAATCCGACAAAGAGATCAAAAGCGAGATAATGCGCCCAGCCCACGGTCACTCCGCCATCGCTTTCAAAGATAGACCGCACACCTTCGATTGTGGTGAAATCCGCGCCGCCGCCGCCCTCTCCTGCGGGAATAAGGCCTGTCAAAATACCGATCAAACACACCGCATAGACCAGACACAAAAGCCCCACGCCGACATATAAGATTGCCGAAAGCAAAGCGGGCCAGCGGGGTAGAAAAACAAGACCAATCCAAGCGATCATAGCAGCCAGATTGATAGCGCCAAACAGCGTTGCCCAATCCATTATTCTTCGCTCTCGTCCCCGTCAGAAACGCCCGATTTCATCCGCCATTCGCGCGCAGCACGCTTCATCGCTTCATTGTCGTGCACAAATCGACCCTGCGCGCGGCGCATAGCAAGACCAAGCGCCGCCTCTGCGACCAGATCGGCCTCGACAGATCGGTACATTTCCCACTTTTCAGGCAACAAAGGATCGATGATGGGGCTTAGGATTTTCGCGATCCCTTCGCCCATACGAAAATCATCATTGCGCGCGCCTTTCAAAAGGCCAGGGCGCAGGATATCGAGGCGTTTAAAGCCAACCTTCGATATCATATTTTCGGTTTCCCCTTTGACCCGCATATAAAAGTGTTTGGACATCGGGTTTGCACCAGCGGCGCTCACCAAAACGAAGTTGTGAATGCCCGCCTCATGCGCGACTTTCGCGGTGTTGAGCACCATTTCCTGATCGACAGCGCGAAATGCCTCTTCATCGCCGCCAACCTTTTTGATCGTCGTACCCAAAGCGCAAATCAAAGCGCGCGGTCGCACCGCTTCGAAGACCTCACCCCATTTATCTGGCGATGCGACAAACAATTCCATCCGAGTGCCAGCAGGCATTTCAATCTCGCGCCGCGCAATACCGACAATACGAGCGGTTTCGCTGTGGCTTGAGATATCGATCACCCGCCGCCCAATTAGGCCTGTGGCCCCAATCAAGCCGATGCGCACAGGCGGTTTGGCCGCGTCTTTGTCCGCTTTGCGGAAATATTCGCCCGTTGCCTCAGACATTGGTCAATCCGCTGGGCGCCTCGCCATAAATGTCAGAGCATTGAGAGATGGCGAAACGATCGCTCATCCCCGCGATGAAATCGGCAATGCAGCGCGCGCGTGCCGGATCGCTGTCAGGCAGGCGATCCTGCCATTCCGAAGGCATCAACCGCGCATCTTGAGAGAATGCTGCAAACAACCTGCCAACCACATCGCGCGCCTTTTCAGCCGCTGCAACCTGTTCCGGATGGAAATAGAGCTTTTCATACATCAAGGCTTTAAGCGTGCGATGTGGTTGGCAGGTTGTTTGCAGCATTCTCTCAAGATGCGCGGTTGATGCCTTCGGAATGGCAGG
>JBCAZT010000020.1:0-32142 GCA_038532855.1 Pseudomonadota bacterium | reverse complement strand
TTTATGACTAAGCCCTAGAGTATGTCATCTTTCTGTCATGTAGACTAGACAAGGGAGAAACTCGGAGGGCCAAAAATGATTCCGGCCGATATTGTCGCAAAAGCGAGTTCATTGATAGCAAGCGCGACCCTGGCAGTGTATTCTGCCGGGGCGAGTGCTGATGTCATGGAGCTTGACGCCGAGGGTGCGCGCTGGGTTGCAGGCGGTAACTCCATTCAAACGGGTGCGGCCGGAGAATTAGCCAATGGCCAGATTGCCGGCGCGATAACAACAGATGCAGCTGGAATGCTTCAGACCGAAGTTGTTGTGCCCCTTAATGCCGTTTCCGATACCGCAAGCCCTATCCGCGGTGTGCCTTTGCGTTATGTCGGCAAGGTTCAAGAATTGTCGCTGCGTTATGATCTAAGCCCCAGCCTGATCGAAGCGCTGGTTTGGCAAGAGAGCCGCTGGCGCGAAAACGCCGTATCGCATGCAGGTGCGCGCGGGCTTGCGCAATTGATGCCGGGGACGGCCAGATATCTGGGCGTCAACCCTGATGACCCCATGCAAAACCTTGAAGGCGGCGCGCGGTATTTGCGCGAACAGCTTAACCGCTTTGATGGGAACCTTGAACATGCACTTGCTGCTTACAATGCGGGGCCCGGCCGGGTAATCCGTGCTGGCGGTATTCCCAATATCCGCGAAACACGCCATTATGTGGCCGCGATCATGGGCCGCTTGGCCAGCCACTCACGCTGAGGCTGGCCGATCAGAAGCCAAAAGCCGCAGACCAATCTTAACCATAATGGACCACTCAATGACATTTTTTTCCCGCCTTTCTGCTCACATCGTTGCCCTTGCGGCCATGCTGAGCGTCCACAGCACTGCTTTTGCGCAAGCTGCCAATCAAGCAGCTGATCCAGCAGGTTCCGGCCCGATCAACTCAGCGCTTTTGTGGCTTCAGGGCACTTTGCTGGGCACGGTCGCAACGACAATTGCCGTTATGGCCGTTGCAGCGATTGGCTTTATGATGCTGACAGGGCGCATGAATTGGCGCTTTGGCGCGACGGTCATCGTCGGCGTTTTCATCCTGTTTGGCGCCACCACAATCGTGGCTGGCATCCAGTCAGGTGTTGGTTAACCATTTATTGCTAAGGCTGCTGAAATGAGCCAATTGAACCGCCAGCCCGTGCACCGCGCACTAACGCGACCGCAAATGTTTGCGGGGGTCACGATGAATTTTTTCGTCATTAATTTGATGGTGACGACGATCGCGTTTTTGATTCTCAAAGACCTTCTCATTCAAAATGGCGTGATGTTCGTCGTGTTTTTGTTTGTGCCCGTCGTAACTCACGCGATTGGCTATTTCGCAAGCCTCAGAGAGCCGCGTATCTTTGATCTTTGGATAACCAAGGTCTCTAAATGTCCGCGGGTGCGCAATTACAAGCGCTGGGGCTGTAATTCTTACGCGCCCTAGAATTGACGTTTTGGCCTCATAAGGAGGGCCAGTTATGGTGAAATGGATCGGACCTGCTTCCTGGAGCGCAAAAGAAGCGCGCGTAGGTGAGCGTCTGCCTTATGAGCGGCTGATTGACGAGAGCACTGTCTTGCTGCGCGATGGCTCTGTCATGAGCGCGATCCAAGTGCCGGGCCTTTTGTTTGAAACGGAAGATTCCGACGCGCTGAACGCCCATGCTGCAACGCGTGAGGTGATGCTTCGTTCGACGTTAGATGCGCGCTTTGTCCTTTATCATCACGTCATCCGCCGCCGGGTCGAAGTCGAATTGGATGCAGAGTTTGATGATCCCTTGTCGCGCCATATTGATGCGCGCTGGAAACAGCGTCTGGCGGGCGGATCGCTGTTTATCAACGACCAGTTCGTAACGCTGATCCGCCGCCCTGCGCGCGGCAAAACCGGCCTACCTGAGAGGGTGAGCCGTTTCTTCTCGCGTCAGGGAAGGCAGGAACTCGAAGCCGATCCCAAAGATATCCGCAGTCTGAAAGCAGCTGTCACCGGTCTTACCGCATCGCTTTCTGCTTATGGGGCAAGCGTTCTTGGCGATTATGCAACCCATGATAGCGGCACCAATTCAGAAATGCTGGAGCTTTTATCCGCGCTTTATAATGGGGAAATGCGCCCCGTGCGCCGCCCACATCCTGACACCGATATTGGCGATATGCTGCCCTATCGCCGCGCGAGCTTTGGTCTTGATGCTATGGAATTGCGCGGGTCCTCTGATCCTGATTTCTCCGCGATCTTAGGCCTAAAAGATTATCCCGAGGCGACATCGCCCGGCCTGCTCGATCCGCTCTTGCGCCTTCCTTATGAAATGATCGTCACCGAAAGTTATGCGCCTAATGAGCGCACAACATCGCGTGAACGCATCGATCTTGCCTTGCGCCGCCTCCGCGCTGTGGACGAAGAAGCGGCGGCAGAACGCGCTGATATGCTCAATGCACGCGATGCGTTGGGCAATGGCGCGGTTGGCTTTGGCGATCATCATCTGACTGTGCTGGTGCGCGAACAGACGCTTGATCGGTTGGATGATGCGTGTGCTGCCTGTTCAGCGGCTTTGGCTGACAACGGCGCAATCGCTGTGCGTGAGGATATCAATTTAGAGCCTGCCTTCTGGGCACAATTCCCCGGCAATGAGGAATTTATTGTGCGCCGCGCACTAATCTCCTCGGCCAATATGGCAGGGTTCGGTAGCTTTCACGGCTTTGCCTTGGGGCAGGCAAGCGGCAATCATTGGGGCGATGCGGTTACGCTGCTTGAAACGACATCGGCGACCCCGTTTTTCTTCAATTTCCACCATGGCGACCTAGGCAACTTTTCCGTCATTGGGCCGTCGGGTTCGGGTAAAACCGTGGTGATGAACTTCCTCGCTGCCCAAGCGCAAAAATTCAAACCGCGTACTATATTGTTTGATAAAGATCGCGGCGCAGAGCTGTTTATACGCGGCATTGGCGGTCGCTATGATAAGATCGCAGCGGGAGAGCCGACCGGGTTTAATCCGCTTGCGCTGCCCGACACACCTTCAAACCGGGCGTTTTTGCGCGATTGGCTGGGTGTGCTTTTGAAAGCTGATGGGCCTGAGGAACTCGCGACTATCAGCGCGGCGGTTGATGCGACATACGCGAATGATGCGCGGCTTCGCCGGTTGCGGCATTTCAAAGAATTGCTGGCCGGGACAAAGCGCCCTCAACCAGGGGATTTAGCCGACCGTTTGAGTGCATGGATTGGTTCAACAGACGGCGAAAGCGGCGAACATGCGTGGCTTTTTGATAATGACGCGGATTTGCTGGATTTAGACCAGCGTGTGCTCGGTTTTGATATGACCGCGCTGCTCGAAAACCCCCGCCTTCGCACGCCTGTCATGATGTATCTGTTCCACCGCATTGATGAGCGGTTGGATGGTCAGCCGACCATGATCTTAATCGACGAGGGATGGAAAGCGCTGGATGATGAAGTGTTTGCAGCGCGCATCCGCGATTGGTTGAAAACTCTTCGGAAACGTAATGCGCTGGTTGGTTTTGCGACACAATCTGCGCGTGATGCTTTAGAAAGCCGGATTTCAACCGCTTTGGTTGAGCAGACCGCGACGATGGTCTTTATGCCCAATAGCCGTGCTCGGCCCGAAGATTACTGCGATGGTTTTGGTCTTACCGACCATGAATTGGCGCTGATCCGCACATTGCCCGCCCATTCGCGCTGCTTCCTTGTGCGCCAACCCGATGCCAGCGTTGTTGTGCGGCTGGATCTGTCTGGCGCGCCCGAAGTGCTGACAGTCCTCTCCGGACGCGAGGCGGCTGTGCGCCGGCTTGATCTTCTGCGCGAAGCGGTGGGCGATGATCCTGCGCAATGGTATCCCGCGCTCACCAACACCGCTTGGCCCGATGGCTCTGGCGAAGTGGACGAACACGGCCACCCAATCCCGCAGGCCGCTGAGTAATGGCAACGAGCTGCGATCTTGTTGCTCAGGATATGGGCACAGGCGTTGCCGCAGCGCTGACGGCGGTGGATTGCATCGCCAGTCAGGTGAGTGAGCAGGCGTTTGGGCGGTTGAACGAAGGCCCGCTCGGCGCGGCCCTCCCGATCCTTCTTACGTTCTTTGTCGCGTTCATCGGTATCAGCTTGATGATGGGGCGCTCGAACCTCTCTGTCAGAGCGCTTTTGCCGAAGATATTAACTCTCGGCCTTGTGCTAACATTTGCCACCAGCTTCGTCGCTGTTTCGAGTGTATTTTATAATCTTTTTCTTCGCGGCCCCGATGAAATTGCAAGCATAATAACCGGTAGTGACGGTTCCGCCACCGCAACCTTCGCGATGAAGCTGGATGTGGTCTTTCTTGCCATTCAAGAGGCATCTGACGGACAAACTGATATCGATATCTTCACCCCTCCCGGCATGATGTGGATGGGGGCGACAATGTTGCTGCTTGGAACGGTTGGCCTGCTGGTGACCGCGCGCATTGGCCTTGCTTTGCTGCTCGCAGTGGGGCCTATCTTCGTTGTGCTGGCGCTGTTTAACGGCACGCGCGGGCTGTTTACCGGATGGCTCAAAGGCATGGTGATGCTCGCCATGGTGCCTATTTTCGCGGTCGTTGGCGGCTCGATCATGCTGGAAATGGCGGTGCCTATTCTGGCTGAGCTTGTGACAGTGCCCGGCGATATCGACCAGCAGGCGGCAATGGGTTTCTTTGTTGTGGGCTTTGTCCATTGCGCTTTGATGCTGATGTCATTGGTTGTTGCATCCAAAATGGTAAGCGGATGGCAGGTGTTTGGCCTTGTCCCATCAGCGCAAGAAAAAGCGAGTTACGACACAACCCGCATGGCCCCGCGACAAACGACAGTTCTCGCGCCTGATCGCGCAGCACGCGCGGCCCCTGCTGTGACAGCGGCAACCGGTCAGCGGCGCATTGATGTCTCTGCTCCTCAAACTGGCATTGCTGCAAATGATGCCGGTCAAACGGGCACCAACACAGTAAGAGAGACCAAGGTTTACGCCACATCGGGCGGCACTGGACAGGTCAGCCCAACGTCATCCGGCCCGTCTCGCACGCGCGGGATCGGCAATCGTTTTCGCACCCATTCACATGCCGGCGCAAAAGGTGGAGCCGCGCCCAAAACGGAGACCCCGCAATGATGCGGACTACAGCTTCTCGTTTCATTATTGGATCGCTGGCGCCGATTGCCATGATCATGAGCGTGCCTGCGTCAGCCGATGATCCGCGTCTGCAAACGCTTGTCTATGATGAAGGTGTGGTGGTGCCCATTAGCGGGCGCGTCAAAGTCCTCACCACGATCAAATTTGCTGAAGATGAAGTCATTGAAAATGTTGCGATTGGCGACAGTCAGGCTTGGCAAATTCAACCCAACAAAGCGCGCACCACTTTGTTTGTAAAGCCGCTGGCGCAGTCAGCCAAAACCAATCTGACAGTTGTGACAAGCAAGCGTACGTATCTGTTCGATCTGGTCGCATCGCCGCGCAATCGCCCGCTTTATGTGATGCAATTTCGCTATCCTGAGCTTGAGAGAGCCAAAGAAGAGGCAAGGCTTGCGGCTCTTGAAGAGCAAGCCAAAGGGGCAGCAAACGCAGCTGAATTGGCAGCGTCCAGCGATCCGTATGCGGTTCTCGATCCGTCAAAACTAAATTTTGAATGGGAAGCGGATGGCAAACGCAGCCTGTTGCCTTCGCAAACCTATGACAATGGCGATGCTGTCTTTTTGCTTTGGCCAGAAGGCACGCCGGTTCCGGCTATTCTGGCCGTGAACGAAGAGGGCGATGAAGGCCCGGTCAATTACACCGTACGCGGGGAAACCGTGATTGTTGACCAGGTTCCGCCGCAAATCATTTTGAGAAATGGCAAAGACACCGCCACTTTGACAAACAATGGCCCTGTGCGCGTATCGACGCGCGATCAGGGCGCAGAAACAAATGGTCGCGGATCATGATGATCGCAGCTGACCAGCAAAGAACTCGCTCAACGGAGACACGATAATGCGTCTGGCAATGCGACTTCCGCCCAAGAAGGCCAGCAATTCTGACGATCAGGCGGGTGTTGATCCGCGCGATCAGGAATCGGCTGAGGTTATTGATCTGGCGAGCCGCAGTGCTTTTCCAGCAGTTACCGAACGCAAAGCGAGCGGCGACAAATGGGGTCCGGCTTTGGGCGTTGCGATTGTTGGCCTTTTGGGCGCAACGACATTTTGGGCCATGAACGCAGCGCAGCAAGGCGCAACAGAAGCCACCACAACGACTGCTGCAGCGCCGCAACCTGCACCCGCTAAACCGGCGGTCGCCCCCGTCGTAGTAAAGCCTGAACCTGCAGAGGCGCCTCAGCGCCCAGCGCCAGTTCCCGCGCCCGTCTATTCGCGCAATCCGGGCGCATCGCCTGTTCCTGTGGCCAATCCTTATGCCAGCCCAAGCATGGTGTTTGATGCAACCAGTTCTGCCGCTACTGCTCGCCTTGTCGAGGCTCCCGGAGCGCCTGCTCCAACATCAGCCACCGCAGCGCCAAGTGCTGCTGGCGGATCTGCGGGCGAATTTGCCGCGCGCGTTGGCGGTGTGGGCGGCGGCCCTGCTCAAGCGACACAATTGCTTAATCCCGCCACCACCGTGACCAAAGGTACGCTGATTCCTGCAATCCTAGAAACGGCGATCAACACCGATGTGCCCGGATATGTGCGTGCTGTTGTAAGCCAGGACGTGCGCAGTTTTGACGGGACGAAAGTTTTGATCCCGCGCTCCTCAAGGTTGATTGGTCAATATCAATCCGGTGTCCAAAACGGGCAAAAGCGTGCTTACGTCATCTGGACCGATTTGATCCGTCCTGATGGCGCGACGATCCAGATATCATCTCCCGCCGTTTCGTTTGATGGAACAACCGGTCTGGCTGGTGATGTCGATACGCATTTCTTCCGCCGCTTTGGCTCAGGCTTTTTGCTGTCATTGATTGGTGCGGCTGGAACCATCGCATCGGGCGGTGCGGGCGTCGTTGTTGCTGGCGGGCAAAGCGCTGCAAGCACAGCCTTGCAGCAAGATGGCAATATCCCTCCGACCATTCGCGTACCTATGGGCGAACCGGTGCGCGTGTTTGCAGCGCGCAATCTTGATTTTGGCACAGTGGCTAACTGAGCAAAGCGGATACGATGAGCGCAGATATCCACCCTTTGCAATCAGCGGGAACGCCGCAAGACACCTCTGGTGAAGCTGAGAGTGTGGGTGAGCGCAGCGTCTATCTTGATGCGTATCTTGCCCCGTTTAAGCACTGGCTGGCCCGCGACACTGTCACCGAAATCATGGTCAATCGCCCAGGCGAGCTGTGGATTGAGGATGCGTCCAGTCCCGGCATACAAAGAGTTGAAACGCCCGATATTGATGATCGGCTAGTCCAGCGACTTGCCGAACAGGTTGCCCGCGTAAGCCACCAAGGCATCAACCGCGAACATCCTTTGTTGGGCGCAACGCTTCCTGATGGCGCGCGGATTCAGTTTTGCGGCCCCCCTGCCAGCCGCAAACATTGGGTGATGGCGATCCGCCGCCACCGTAGGCTCGATCTGCCTTTGGATGCTTATGACACTGGCCCGCTTTTGAACGAGGCGCAGGCAAAAATGCCTGATGCGCAAGCTGAACCGATTGCTTATTTGCGCGAAGCCATCCGCAACCGCCGCACTATCTTGATTTCAGGCGGCACAAGCACGGGCAAAACCACATTCCTCAACGCCATGCTGGGTGAGATACCGCGACAAGAACGCGTGGTAATGGTGGAGGACACGCCAGAGCTTAAATTCCCCGGCGACAATTCAGTTGGGCTTGTCGCTGTTAAAGGCGAACTTGGCGAGGCGAAAGTCGGTGCGAATGAGCTGCTTCAAGCAGCTTTGCGTCTACGCCCTGACCGCATTGTCCTTGGCGAATTGCGCGGGGCCGAAAGTGTCTCGTTCTTGCGCGCGATTAACACCGGGCATCCGGGAAGCTTTTCGACCATTCATGCCAATTCTTTGCGCGGCGCGTTAGAGCAGCTTTCGTTGATGGTCATGCAAACAGGGATCGGCCTTACCCGGTCAGACACGATCGCCTATGCGGCCAGCGTCATCGATGTGATTGTGCAATTGGGCCGTGACGCGAGCGGCAAACGCGGTATTGCGCAAATAGCGGACAGTCGCTCTTTGGTGTGAGCCCGTCCTTTTAACGCATATGGAACCGCAATGAGCCACCCACTCATCACTCCCAGCAATGACGATGCGGCTGCAAAGAGCGCGCTGGGGGCTGAAGCAATTTACTTCAATCGCGAGCTGTCGTGGCTTTCGTTCAATGAACGCGTTCTGGCAGAGGCGCGCAATCAGCAATACCCGCTGCTGGAACGGCTAAGGTTCCTCTCGATTTCAGGCAGCAATCTGGATGAATTTATGATGATCCGCGTTGCCGGCCTTGTGGGGCAGGTGCAGCGCGGAATTGATAAGCCAGCAATTGATGGGCGCACGCCAACACAGCAGCTTTCAGCGATCCGGCAGAAACTTCGGGAATTGTCCGATGCGCAGCAGGATATCTGGCGCGACCTGCATGATCGTTTGTCAGAGGCAGAGATTTTCGTCGCTGACGATCACCGGGTAAAGCCCGAGGCACATCAATGGCTTGAAGCGTTCTTTTTGGAAGAAATTCTGCCTGTCATCACCCCGCAAGCGCTTGATCCTGCGCACCCTTTCCCGTTTGTTCAAAATGAAGGGATGGGTATTCTCTTCACGCTCACCCGGGATGCGGATGCTGAAGAGATCATTGAGATGATCCTTATCCCTTCGGCATTGCCTCGCTTTGTCCGGGTGCCAAGCGAAGTGGGTGACACTTCAGAAGCGATCTACATATCCATCGCCAGCCTCATTCAACGATATGCGCATAAGCTGTTTCCCGGTTTTACCATTGAGGGCGATGGCCTTTTTCGCGTTTTGCGTGACAGTGATATCGAGATTGAAGAAGAAGCCGAAGACCTCGTGCGGACATTCCGCAGCGCGATCCAGCGCCGCCGACGGGGTCAGGTGATCCAGCTGGAATTAGAAGACGATTTTGACCCGCAGGCCGAAAGCGTTCTGCTTGAACAATTGGGCGTTCACGAAGCGGCTGTCATCAAAACTGATGGCATGATCGGCATTGATGGCCTTGCTGAGATTGTCAGCGAAGACAGGCCCGATCTCAAATTCGACAGCTATTCCCCGCGCTATCCAGAGCGCGTTCGCGAACATGATGGCGATCTTTTCTCAGCTATCCGGGAAAAAGACATCATTATTCACCACCCTTACGAAAGCTTTGAAGTGGTGGTCGATTTCATCCGGCAGGCTGCCAATGACCCTGATGTCGTGGCGATCAAGCAGACGCTTTACCGTGCTGGCTCCCAATCGGCCGTTATCAATGCGCTCATTGAGGCTGCCGAGAATGGCATTTCTGTCACCGCCGTTGTCGAACTTAAAGCGCGCTTTGATGAGGAGCAAAACCTCAAATGGGCGACCAAGCTGGAACGCGCTGGAGTTCAAGTCATTTACGGCTTCACCGATTGGAAAACCCACGCAAAAGTCGCCATGATCGTGCGGCGCGAAGGCGATGGCTTTCGCACATATTGCCATTTCGGCACTGGCAATTATCACCCCATCACCGCCAAAATTTACACTGATCTGTCATTCTTCACTGCCAACCCCAAATTGGGGCGTGATGCGGCCAAGATGATGAATTTCATTACGGGCTATGTCGAACCGCATGGGCTTGAGCTTATTTCCATTGCCCCGCTTGATCTTCGCAAAGAGCTCTACCGCCGGATCGATGCAGAAATCGCCAATGCACAAAAAGGTAAGCCTGCCGCGATTTGGATGAAAGCCAATCAGATCACCGATGCAGGGATTATTGATCGGCTTTATGCAGCGAGTGCAGCGGGCGTCGATATTGAGCTTGTCTGCCGCGGTATTTGTTGTTTGCGTCCCGGTGTCCCTGGCCTTTCTGAAAACATCCGCGTCAAATCCATCATAGGACGCTTTCTTGAACACAGCCGGATTTATGCCTTTGCCAATGGCAGTCCTTTGCCAAGCCCAGAGGCTGCGCTGTTCATCTCCTCCGCCGATCTGATGGGCCGTAATCTTGATCGCCGGGTCGAAACTCTCATCCCAATCAAAAACCGCACGGTTCACGATCAAATTTTGCAGCAGGTTCTGCTCGCCAATATGCTTGATACCGAACAAAGCTGGTGGCTAAGCCCGGATGGTACCTATTCGCGCGCGGAAACCTCTGCCAAACCGTTTAACTGTCATCGCTATTTCATGACCAATCCTTCGCTATCGGGACGCGGCGGAGCATTGGAAGCGGGAGGAGTCCCCAAATTGTCGCTTAGAAAAGGCGGCTCTGGTTAGAACGGGTTTGGATGAGCTTTAAACGGCGCAAGGGGGATCGCGACGGAGCCATATCGGGATTGGTTCCAGAGCGTGCGATCATTGATATCGGCTCCAATACGGTGAGATTGGTCGTTTACGGCGGCACCATGCGTGCGCCCACCGTGCTGCTGAATGAGAAAGTCACTGCAAAGCTGGGCCGCGATATTGGCCGCACGGGCGCTTTGGCAGACGAAGCGGTCGATCTTGCGATGCGCGGGCTGAAACGGTTTGTTTTGATCCTTGATGATTTGGGATTGGACGATGTCGAAACGGTTGCCACAGCCGCTGTGCGCGATGCAACGAATGGCTGCGAATTTGTAGCTGGGCTTGAAAAGCTCGGCCTGTCTCCGCGTATTTTGAGCGGGGAAGAAGAAGGCAGGCTGGGCGCGCAAGGTGTGCTGGGTGCGTTCCCGTCAGCAAATGGCATCGTCGCAGACTTGGGCGGTGGCAGTCTGGAACTCACCACAATATCCGATGGCGTGCCCCAATCGGCCAGCACTTTGCCCTTGGGCACTTTGCGCCTGCCAGATTATCGCAAAGACAGCATCTCCGATATGCTCGCAACCCTTGAGAAAAAATTGGCCAAGGCTGGTTGGGGCAAAGCAGGCGATGACAAAAAGGTACTCCATGATGACAATCCGCCACTGTATCTGGTGGGGGGAACATGGCGGACCATGGCTGTCTATGCGATGCAGGAACAGGGATATCCTTTAAGCGATCCGCATGGTTTAAGTGCAACGCTGAAAGACACAGAAAGCTGGGCGAAAGCGCTTTCAAAAGAGAACAAGGATGATCTGAAAGCGCGCGACCGGATTTCGACCATGCGCGCTGAAAAGCTGCCCGATGCGGCGGTTTTGCTGCGCGCTTTGTTGGCGCGATTAAAGCCAAAGCGTGTGCACTTTTCATCCTGGGGCTTGCGCGAAGGATTGCTGTTTGACCGCCTTCCGCCCGAAGGCAAATCGCAAGACCCTCTGCTCGCTGGCATCTCTGTTTTTGCAAGCCAACGCGGCGCGCCGCCTATGCTCGCGACGCAAATGGCAGGCTGGACAGTGGATGCCACAAGAGGCGAGGGCAGAGGCAGCGAAAGACTGCGTTTGGCTGCCACTATGCTGGCGCTCGCCTCCATGCAGATCGAGCCCAATATTCGCCTGCCCCAAGCGATCGATTGGGCGCTTCACAAACGCTGGATCGCGATAGACGGGGAAGGGCGCGCTATGCTGGCGGCCGCCATTGCTGCCAATGGCAATCATATGGACTTGCCCGAAGAAGTGCACGCGCTGGCCAGTGAAAAAGCAATTGAAGAAGCTATTCGCTGGGGCTTGGCAATCCGATTGGCGCGCCGATTGGGCGCGCGATCGCGCAAGTCTTTGCAAGTCAGCCGATTGCGCGTTGCGGGCGGCGACCTTGTCCTGCGCCTTGGCGAAAGCCACCAGGATCTGTTCGGCATTCCCACCGAGAAAGATATGAAGCTTCTCGCTGGGCGATTGGGGCTCGATTGGAGAGTTGAGATTGTTGCCGATGATGCGCTGGATCAGGATACAACGCAATAAAGGTGGATCACAGCCTGTCCGCAATGGCAATGGGAGGCTTCCCGATTTTGTCGAACCTAGGGTTACAAAGGTTACACAGTGTAACCCGGTTTTGCGTAGTTTTTGTGTTATTTATCAATGTTATAAGTATAAAAAGAGAAGGTTACACTTCTCCAACATGAAACGCGTTTCAACGGGGCGAGGGGATTCAGTTTTGAAAGAGCCAGCAGCGAGTGTGACAAGCGAGAACGGTGTAGGAAAGAGGTTAAAGCAGACCAAAAGCAGCCATTCCGCTTTCGTCTAGTGTTAGGCCAAAAAAGAACGTCGCATTCTGGGGGTGTTAGCGGAAAATGAGTTCCTGCAGCCGCTTTGCAATGGAGACTGAGGCATAAACCCCCGTAGACCAAATTAGAGATTGAATTACCCAGACCCAGTGAAACCCAAAACCGCCGTCGCCCCCGTCTTTATAGTAGGTCAGAGGCAATAGATAGAGCGCTGAACTTGTTTGGAAGAACAGCAAAGTCGTAATGAAGCACGGTACAAGCGATATATTACCCCAACGCCAAATTGCGCCGCTCATGACAAGAAGCAAAATTGAAAAAATAGGCCACCACATTTGGATAGGGTAGCACTCGCTGAAAAGTCTGCAAATGGGTCGGTTGCGGACAGTCCGCTTTCGGGAACCCAAGGGCTGCAACCTACGATTTGGATGTTCGGCTCGAAAATGGAGAGAAATCGGTTTCCATGTCGAACAGGTCCACCCCCTCTGCCTTTTTCAGCTTGCCCACAACGACATAGGTTACCGGCGTAAGAGCAGCCTCCCACAAGACCTTCAAAGCCCAGTTGGTGACCATCACTGTGAAGACCGCCTGCGGTGTCCAGATGCCCCAGAATGCGATGGGGTAGAAGATGAGGCTGTCAACGCCTTGGCCGACAAAGGTTGATCCGATTGTGCGGGTCCACAAGGCTTTGCCTTTGGTCCAAACCTTCATCTTGGCCATGACATAGGAATTGACGAATTCCCCTGCCCAAAACGCTACGATTGATGCGACCACGATACGCCAGGCATTGCCGAACACGCTGACATAGGTTTCCTGACAAATCTGGCCCAAAGGCACATCATCGCCCCCGCGGGCGACCAGCGGTCCTTTCCCGTCAAACCCGCTCGCTGCGCATGACCATCCATCAAAAGCGGGCAGGGCAACGACGACATAGCTCATAAAGGCGAGGAAGATCATCGCGGCAAAGCCTGTCCAGATCACGCGGCGCGCGCGGGCAAAGCCGTAAATTTCCGTCAGGACATCGCCAATCACATATCCCAGCGGGAAAAACAGGATGCCGGCCCCATAGATGAACACGCCATCGCTTGCTGGCCACCAGCCTTCAGGCCACCATGGGACATTGATATAGGTAAGCTTAGCCGCGCCAATGATATTGGACAGCAAAAGGATCGCGACAAAGGCCGCCATCACAAACTCATAATATTTGAATGTCACCGGCGCTTGGGACGTCGCGGTGATCCCATCATCAGGATCAGTGTCAAAACGGGCTGCGGGATCGGTTTTGTCCATAGGAGCGGGCCTTAGCGGCATTTGAAAGCGCGTGAAAGATCGCTATTGGACAGCCCAGCGCGCGCCCTTAGCTCATCTGGATAGAGCGCGAGACTTCTAATCTTGAGGTAGTAGGTTCGAGTCCTACAGGGCGCGCCAATTTTGTTTTGTTGCCTACGTAATTCGGTGACAGTGCACCAATTGCAGGCTTGAGCGTTTTGGACATACCTATCCGCAGCGCAATTGGTGCACTGTCACCGAATTACCCCCGCGCGACTGTCTCCAGCAATTCAGCAGTCACCGGATACCCGGCATCTTCAAGGATCGTCAGCATCGGTTTGCCGCTGGTTGTGTCCACTTTGGGTATGATTGTTTTCACAGGGATCGCTTTGGCCTGTGCGCGCGCTTCTTCGAAAGAGCTGAACAAAGCGAGGCGTTCCAGATTGCGGCGTGTGGGGAAGATCAGCTTGATCTCACCGCGCGCGGCCATGTCGATTGCGCCTTGCGCGCTGACCCAAAAAAGCTTGGTGTTTTCGGAATGGTCAATCGAAACATCCACCGCGCCTGTGCCCAGATCGGCAAGGTAGAACCGCGTGTCGTATGTGCGCGACAGGTTTTCATTCTTGGGAAACCACCGGGCAAACGGGATGATCTGAGATAGATCCAATTCCCAGCCGAAAGCGGCTAGCACTGGGCCGAGAGCTTTTTCGCTTTCCAGCATAATGCGCGCTTTGCTGGCGCTGTCGGCATTGATATCCCCGCTCAAACCCAGCGCGAGGCCCGTTTCCTCCAATGTTTCGCGAACCGCCGCAATCTGGTGCGCGGCTTCATCCGCTGTGATTCCGTTTGTGGACCCGGCTGCGACAGTTTCGCCCAAGGCGAAGTCTTCGGGATCAACGCGCCCGCCAGGAAAAACCGCCATCCCGCCTGCAAAAGACATGGTTTTTGAACGCACTGTCATCAAAATTTCAGGAGCGCCACCATCGGATGCGCTGCGGAAAATGATTATAGTTGCAGCGGGAATAGCCTCTGGCGCATCGGTTTTTGTGGTGTCATTCATTGATCACAGGAATGGCGGGTGTCGGCCCAATTGCCAACCCCCCAGCGAGGTATTGGGCGAGAATATGGGGTGGATGTCGGAGGGCTTTACATCGTGAAACGACGTTTACCTTTGGTAACCATCTAAACTCCTGAAAGCTCATGAAAACACACTTTTGGCACGGCTGGTGCATAGTATTGGGCAGCTCTGAGTGGTCTTCGAGCAGAGGCAAAACCTTTATTGGTCTCTAGGTTTAGCCTCCCCGTAATTAAAAGAGCCGCCTTGCGTTTGGTCTCGCAAGGCGGCTTCTTTTATTTTGGCCTCAAGCGCCGGCGCGCGCATCCGCGCGCTTGGCTTTCCTCGCTCATCGCGATCGAAGATCGCATCGCTGCGGGCGGCCTTGCAGGTGGCCCTTGGCCAGCTGCGTCTTCGACTTCGCTTCCGCCCTTGCGGCGCATTCTGCGCCGTAGAAATATGTAATATGTGTTTGCGCCGGGCGATCAGCCTTCAGCTTTGGCGACGCCTTGTTCGTCCATCATTTGCTGCAATTCGCCCGCTTCGAACATTTCCATCATAATGTCCGAGCCGCCCAGAAATTCGCCTTTGACGTAGAGCTGAGGGATGGTGGGCCAGTCAGAGAAAGTTTTGATGCCCTGACGGATTTCCATATCCTGAAGCACATCCACGCTTTCATACGCGACACCGCAATGGTCAAGGATCGCGACCGCGCGGCTGGAAAAGCCACATTGCGGGAACAGGGGCGTGCCTTTCATAAACAGGACAACATCATTGTCGTTTACGAGAGTGGAGATTTTTGCGTCCGTATCAGCCATGATGAAATGTGGCCTTCTTCAAAGTTTGGTGTTTCGAGTTTGTGCCACGATTACGTGGGAATGCGCGTGGTCACCTGCAAGGCGTGCAGTTCGCCGCCCATCTTCTCGCCAAAGGCGGCATAGACCATTTTGTGCTGCGCGACGCGGGTTTTGCCTGCAAATTGCGGCGCGGTGACAACGGCGGCCCAGTGATCATTATCACCAGCCAGATCCGTCAGCTCTACAACCGCGCCGGGCAATTCCGCTTCAATCGCGGCAATAATGGCATCGCCTGTCATTGGCATGGTTAGAGTGCCCCTTGGCCTAGCTTTCGCCCATAAGCTGGCGGCGCGCTTCGACAGCGCATTCTTCCAGCTTTGCGCGAATGTCAGCTTCTGAGATTTCAGTGCCCGCCGCTGTCAGATCGCCCAGCAATTTGCGGATTACATCTTCATCGCCCGCTTCTTCGAAATCGGCCTGAACGACAGCTTTCTTGTAAGCGTCGGTTTCTTCATCCGTCAGCTTCATTTCGCCTGCGGCCCATTCGCCCAGCAAACGATTGCGGCGCGCGGCCACTTTGAAAGCGGTTTCTTCATCCAGCGCGAATTTGGCTTCTTCAGCGCGTTGGCGATCATCAAAATCAGTCATCTGTCCCTCCGATGAGTGTCTATCGGCAGATAGGGTGCGCGCGTGGCCTCGGCAAGCGTCAAAACCCAATCAATCTGCCAATTCGATCCCTCAATTCAATCCATCGTGACGACAAGTTTGCCCACCGCTTCACGATTTTCGAGCTTCGCAATCGCATCGCCTGCCCGTTCTAGTGGGAAAGTTTCAGAGACCAGCGGGTCAATTTTGCCTTCCTGCATCAGCGCAAACAGCTCTTTCACTTGATCGACGAATTTCGCAGGCTCGCGCGCCGTGAAAGCGCCCCAGAACACGCCGCACACATCGCAGGATTTCAGCAGTGTGAGATTTAGCGGGAGTTTGGCAATGCCAGCCGGGAAACCAACGACAAGGAATTTTCCCTCCCAAGCGATGGAACGCAAGGCAGGCTCTGAATATTGGCCGCCTACAATGTCATAGACAATGTTCGCGCCACCAGGCCCGCAGGCGGATTTGAAGGCATTGGCGAGCTCTTTAGAAGCCGCTTTGTCCATTTCCTCGCGCGGGTAAATCACAACATCATCTGCACCCGCATTGCGTGCAATGTCAGCTTTGGCTTCGGAAGAGACAGCGGCGACGACGCGCGCGCCATAGGCTTTCGCAAGCTCAACCGCGGAAAGGCCAACACCGCCTGCTGCACCAAGGATAAGAACAACATCGCCTTCTTTAATGTGCCCGCGATCCTTAAACCCGTGAATGGTCGTGCCATATGTCATCAAAAGCGAGGCGGCTTTTTCGAAAGGCACGCCGTCAGGGATTGGGAAAAATCGACCGTCGGGCACAATCGCCTTTTCGCGAAGCCCGCCATTGCCCAGCATGCCGATCACGCGGTCGCCGGGCTTGCAAGAGGTAACGCCTTCGCCAACCGCCTCGACTACGCCTGCAATCTCGCCGCCGGGTGAATAAGGGCGTTCAGGCTTAAACTGATAGAGATCGCGGATCATCAACGTGTCAGGATAATTGATCGCACATGCTTTGACAGCGACCAGCACTTCGCCTTTTCCCGGCGTGGGCGCATCAATTTCATCGAGGCTCAAAGTTTCAGGGCCGCCGATTTCATGCGTGCGGATGGCTTTCACAGGTTTGTCTCCCAACAGGTTCTTTACGTTGAGGGCCTGTCTTTAGATTGCTGTGCCGCGCGTCAACCAACTTTGTTGAGCAGAACGCTGTTTCTCGAACGATCCGATCGCGGCTTGTCGTTCAAGCGTCAGGGCAACCTCGTCCAATCCGCCCAGCAGGCAATGCTTGCGGAAAGGGTCAATTTCGAACGTGAAACGGTCCTGAAATTCGGTCGTGACGGTTTGCGCTTCCAGATCGATATGGATCGGATCACCTGCCTCAGCGACTTCCATCAGCCGGTCAATGGCCGCTTGGGGCAAGACGACAGGCAAAATCCCGTTCTTCACCGCATTGCCCGAAAAGATATCGGAGTAGCTCGGCGCAATCACCACGCGAATGCCCATATCACCAATCGCCCATGCAGCGTGCTCGCGGCTGGACCCGCATCCGAAATTGTCGCCTGCAATCAGGATCGGGGACCCCGCATAATCGGGGTTGTCGAAGACGTTGTCTGGATAGCCTGTGCGGATGCTCTCAAACGCGCCTTTGCCAAGCCCTTCGCGCGTAATGGTCTTTAGCCATTCTGACGAGATGATGATGTCGGTGTCGATATTTTTGGCGCCGAACGGATAGGCTTTGCCGGATACTTTTGAAAGCGGTTGCATGGGTTTGGGTACTCAATCTGTTTCGGGGTTTTCGCCAGAAGGGATTGTTTTTGGCGTTTCTTCGGCCGAGTTCTTTTTCGAACGCCGCCCCACATAAAGCAGCGCGGCTGCGATGGCGGCAGAGCCTATGGTGGCAGCCGCGCCAATCGCAGCATTGCGAGCGGTGTTGGATTTCTTGGCGGTCTCTTGGTCTTTTTCGTCTGTCATAGGGAACGCTCATGCGGCGGGCTTGCAATCAATGCAAGCCGCGCTCGATCAAAGCTTGCGCACATCGGTTAGTTTGCCTGCCACTGCTGCCGCTGCCGCCATGGCTGGCGACACCAAATGGGTGCGTGCACCCGGACCCTGACGGCCAACGAAATTGCGGTTTGATGTTGAAGCGCAGCGTTCGCCTGATGGGATTTTGTCAGGGTTCATGCCGAGGCATGCCGAACAGCCGGGCTCGCGCCATTCGAAGCCTGCTTCGGTGAATATCTTATCGAGCCCTTCTTCCTCGGCTTGTCGTTTTACCAGACCTGATCCCGGCACAACGATTGCCCAGCGCACATTGCCAGCCTTTTTGCGACCTTCAAGGACACGGGCAGCATCGCGTAAATCTTCGATCCGGCTGTTGGTGCAGCTTCCGATGAAGATGTTTTCAATCGGGATTTGCGATGCAGGCGTGCCCGGTTCAAGCCCCATATAATCGAGGCTCTTTTGCGCTGCGGCTTGCTTGGATGGATCGGCAAAGCTTTCAGGCGAAGGCACGCTGCCGCTGATGGGCACGACGTCTTCAGGGCTAGTGCCCCAAGTAACAGTCGGCGCGACATCGGCCGCATCAATCACCACGGAATTGGCAAATTCGGCGCCTTCATCGCTGTATAGCGTTCTCCAATACGCAACCGCTTCGTCCCAGTCCGCGCCTTTGGGCGCCATCGGGCGGCCTTTGAGATATTCAAACACGGTCTCATCAGGCGCGATGAGGCCCGCACGCGCGCCTGCCTCAATGCTCATATTGCATACGGTGAGCCGCTGTTCGACGCTCATTTCTTCAAAGGCTTGGCCGCGATATTCGATCACATAGCCCGTGCCGCCTGCAGCGCCGATCACGCCGATTATGTGGAGGATCAAATCTTTCGCAGTCACACCGGGGCCAAGCGATCCTTCTACCCGCACTTCCATCGGTTTTGATTGTTGCAAAAGCAGTGTTTGCGTCGACAGCACATGCTCAACCTCGCTGGTGCCAAGCCCGAATGCGAGCGCGCCCAATCCGCCATGCGATGCCGTGTGCGAATCCCCGCAAACGATAGTGGTGCCGGGAAGCGAGAAGCCTTGTTCTGGGCCCACCACATGGACAATGCCCTGCTCCAAATCCGCATCGCCAATATAGCGCACGCCAAATTCGGGCGCATTGCGTTCCAGCGCTTCCAATTGCGCCGCGCTTTGCGGATCAGCGATTGGAACACGCGCGCCTGACGCATCGCGGCGTGCGGTTGTTGGCAGGTTGTGATCGGGCACAGCCAATGTCAGTTCTGGCCGGCGCACTTTGCGCCCTGTTTGCCGCATCGCTTCAAACGCTTGCGGGCTGGTGACTTCATGCACCAAATGCCGATCAATATAGATCAGCGAAGTGCCATCATCGCGGGTCTCAACAATGTGAGCATCCCAGATTTTTTCGTACAAAGTGCGGGGTCGATTAGCCATGCGTGCGAGCTAGGCTGACCGACCCCGACTGGCAAGGGTCTACAATTTTATTTGACCGCTGTGCGAAATGTTACCGGCGAACGCGGCGATTGTTGTCGCGCGATTGTTTGTTGATCGCGACATTGATCGAATTGATCTGCTGGTTGAGCACGCGCAATTCGCGCCCGCTGTAACCATTTCTCGCATAACTCCGGTTGAGTTGGCGCAGTGATTTGAGCCGCGCCTCAAGCCGAGCTTCTTCGCGGGGCGAAATACCGGGAGTGCGATTGATTTTGCGATCGAGCTGGTTGATCTCAGCGTGAACCGATTGTCCAGCTTTATGAGGCGCAGCTGTCGCAGGCGTCGCAGCAAGCATTCCCAACGTGGCAATGATGGGTGCAGCAATCATAAGTTTCTTGGTCATGGACTTTTCCTTTTGTTCATCGATTGGTTGGTTTCGATGAACAGGTTTAAGCACATGCAAGCCCGCTTGTGTGTCCCATTGCGTACAGAAGTGTCGCAAGCGAGCGACATAGATGAGCCTTGTATGCACACGCCATTCTGTTGTCATTCACGCTGTTTTCGAGGTAAATTGCAGTAACGCTGTCTTGGAAAAGCAACCGAAGCGGCGTATCGAATAGCTATGAGTGCAAAGCCCCACACTTTCCCGATTCACATTCTGCCTGAAGACATCGACTTTATGGGCCATGTGAACAATGCGCGGTATCTCAACTGGGTGCAGGATGCAGTGCTATCGCATTGGAACAAGCTTGCACCACCAGACGATGTCGCCAGCAAAGCGTGGGTCGCGCTAAAGCATGAGATAACCTATCGAAAGCCTGCTTTTATCGATGATGAAGTGATCGCGCAGACTGTGCTCGAACGCTACAATGGCGCGCGCGCATTCTACCGAACCGTCATCAGCCGAGGCGAAGATGTTTTGGCTGAAGTGCAATCAAGCTGGTGCTGCATCGATGCCAAAACCCTGCGCCCGGCACGCATAGGCGAACATTTGCGCGAGTTTTTCTTCACTGACGGCGATTGAGGGCTCGACGGTTTTCGCAGGGTGTACGCACCCATTAAAGCGGCCTATGCGTATTTAAGCCCATGCAACAGCGCGCACTCCTTCCTTCTCGCCCCATGCAGACCGCGATTGGTCTGACGCTGGCCGCTTTGATTGCGGGATCGTGGCTGGGTATCCATTTTTACGCCATCTTTGTCTTTGAGCTGACTTGGGCAAGCGCTCCGTTGGCGATTGTTATGGCGGCTTTGCAAATTTGGCTTTCGGTTGGCGTGTTTATTGTCTGCCATGACGCGATGCATGGTAGCCTTGCGCCGGGGCACCAACGTGTAAACTCCGCCATCGGGGCGGTGCTTTTGATGCTCTATGCAGGGTTCAATTGGCGCACTTTGCGCGATGCACATTTTACCCATCACAAAATGTCCGGCCATGCAGGCGATCCTGATTTTGATGAGAACAATCCCGCGCATTTCCTCAAATGGTATTGGACGTTTTTCAAGCGCTATTTCGGCTGGCAATCTTTAGTGTTCGTCCACACTGTGGTCGCCATCTATCTATTTGTGTTTGAGATTTCGTTCCTCAAAATCTTTGTTCTTTATGGAGCGCCCGCGCTCTTGTCCTCGCTTCAGCTTTTCTACTTCGGCACTTACCGTCCGCATCATCAGCCAGAGGGGAAACCCTTTGCTGATAAGCACAATGCGCGCAGCAATGACTTTGGCGTTCTCGCCAGCCTCTTTACCTGCTTCCATTTCGGCTATCACCTTGAACATCACCGCAAGCCGGAGGTGCCATGGTGGGCGCTTCCCGCTGCGAAAAGAGCAGGGGTGGGCGCCATCTTGGAAAGCGCTGGCGATGCGAGTAAGAAGGCGGCTGTATGACGTGGTTTGAAGTGTTCCTGACTGTGATGTCCTCCCTTATCGGGATGGAGCTGTTTGCCTGGTGGGCGCACAAATACATCATGCATGGCTGGGGCTGGGCCTGGCACCGCGACCATCACGAGCCGCACGATCATGTGTTTGAAAAGAACGATCTGTTCGCAGTCGTCTTCGGCACGATCAATGCCGCGATGTATATCTATGGCTCGCTCTACTGGGATTGGCTGTGGTGGTTTGCTGTGGGCATTTCTCTCTACGGCGTGATCTACACTTTGGTCCACGATGGGCTGGTCCACCAACGCTATTGGAAATGGGTCCCGAAAAAAGGATACGCCAAACGCCTGGTGCAAGCGCACAAGCTTCACCATGCAACCATCGGTAAAGAGGGCGGGGTCAGCTTCGGCTTTGTCTTCGCACGCGATCCGCAGGTCTTGAAGAAAGAGCTGAAAGAGCAGCGCGAAGCAGGTGTTGCCGTGGTGCGTGACGCCGCGGTTTAAGCCGCCCTCAGCCGCGCCGCATGCTCCTGTACCAGCGCGATCATATTGGGCACGCCTTGGGTTCGATTGCTGGATAGCTGGCTTTTCAAGTCGAACGGAGCGAGCGCCTCTGTCACATCCATGGCCGCCACCTCGCCTGCGGGCTTATCCTGAACAGCGGCAATAACCAGCGCGACGATCCCCTTGGTGATCGCGGCATTGCTGTCAGCGAGGAAATGCAGCTTTTCGGTCTGCTCGGTTGGATAGACCCACACAGCCGCCGAACATCCGCGCACCAATGTCGCATCGGTTTTCAACGCATCGGGCATGTCTTCAAGATCACGGCCCAGTTCGATCAGCAGCGCATAGCGCTCATCGCCTTCGAGGAATTCGTATTCTTCTAAGATGTCGGAAAGGGATCGCACTCAATTACTCCGCTCGTCCTGAGTCTGTCGAAGGACCGTCCTTCTTCGTGGAAGCTGCGCATGTGAAAGTCTGATGCTTCGACAGGCTCAGCATGAGCGGTATTGGGGCGCGCGACTTACAATTCAACCCCGCTCGCAATCGCTTCAAGCTTTTTGATCCGCTCTTTAAGGTCAGCCAGTTCGATGCGTGCAGCACCAACACCGGCATTGCCTTCAATCTCGCGGGGGGCATGCGCGCTTTGATTTCCCATCTGCTCGCGCTTTAGGTCAAGCCAGCCCTGCCATGCCCGCAGCAGGCAAATCGTAATGAGGCCAAGCCCGATCAGGCTGGCAGCGGCAATTGTCAAAACCGGGTCCATCATTCGCTCATGTCCTCTGTTTTGGTGGAAGAACGCCGCGCAATATCTCCGCGCAGGCTTTCGATTTCAGCGGCAATGCGCTGGGCTTTGCGGGCCTCGGCGCTGTTTTCTGATGTGGCAATGCGTTCAAGCACTTGGACGCGTTCGCGCAAAGCGGCGAGTTCATCTGATGTGATCGCGTCTTCATCGCCTGCAGCACTTTGATCGAGCGCATTTTCGAGCATCGCGATGCGATCAAGCAATCGATTGCTGCGCCCACGCTCACGAAAATAGAGCGCGACGAAAATCAGCAGGGGCAAGAATAGCCAATAGATCATGCCTCTTGCTTCGCCTTTTCTTTCGTGAACAGGGGCGCATCTGGCTTGGCCGGATCAGCGCTCAGCATTGCGGTGGGCGAGGGGGCTTCGATACCCCGCGCATTCAGAGCGGATGTAAGGTCCTGCAATTCATCCCTAATCGCTTGCCAGCTCGCACTTTCATGCTCCAACTTTTCGCGCTTGAAAGCGATGATCTTGTTAGTCACGGCGTTGACGGTTAGGCCTACAATCCCTGTCATCAAGACGATGACGAGCAGAGTAATCTCAATATCGGGGATCATGACGCTTGCTCCTTGTCACCTCTATCGACGCGCAAAGCCTCAATCTCGTTCGCAATCCGCGCCTGTTCGCGCGCGTCCAGAGTGTTGCTTTCTGTGGTGATGCGTTCGAGCACTTGAACGCGTTCACGAAGCGCGGCGATTTCGCGGCGCGCCTCTTCGATAGCGGATTGGTTTTCGACGGGGTTCACCTGCGCCAAGCTTTCATTGCCATCTTCATCAGTGACAATCCCGGCGCGCGCTTTGGCAACCTGAACTCCGCCCCAGATGATAATCGCAACAACAACGACAACTTCCCAACCCATTAGACAGTGCTCCCTTGTTTCGTATCATCACGCAAAGCTTCAATCTCGTCTGCCAGATCGGCTGAGCGATCCGTCGCAATCCTTTCAAGCACGCGCACGCGGCTCTCCAGATCGAGCTCATTGGCTTGATCCACGACTGTGCGGTTGGCGCTTGTTTTGCGCTTGCGCATAAACAGGTAGACCGCGCCGCCCGTAACACCGGCTGCAATAGTGACCATTTGGATTGCATCGAACATAAGCGCGGTGTCAGGGCCGAACATCAGCTAGGCTCCTTTTGAGTGAGTGCTGGTGTCTCTTTGCGAAGGGCCTCAATCTCGTCGGATAGCAATTGGCCCTTATCGGTTGCCAACCGCTCCAGCACGCGAAGGCGGTCTTCGATGAGGTCGGTTCGATCAGCTAATTCGCTGTTGATCTGCTTGATCGGACTGCCGTGCCGCGGGATGCCTTGCTTGTCACGTTTGTAATCAAGCACCTTTTGGACAACGCCATTGATAATAAGGCCAGCGACACTTGTAATGACGATGACGAAAGCAAAAATCAGAACAAGACCCCCATCCATCACGCGTTCCCTTCATCCTTGCGGTGTTCCAGTGCGCGATCTCTTAGAGCATCGATTTCGCTACCCAAGGCGTAGCCGCCATCGGTCACAATCCGCTCCACATTGGCGAGCCGGTCTTTCATGGAGCCGATTTCGGCGCGCAGTTCAGCGTTTTCTTGCGTGAGCAAAGTGATGCGCTGCTTTGCTTCATTATCGGTCGTCGGTTTCAGAGATTGGCCCCACATTCCCTCTAGAGGATAGCCGTTCTTGATTTTCAGCCGCGTCGTGTGGATCCAGCCGAAAGTACCAGCCGCTCCAATCGCCAGCGCGCCGCCTATGATCCAGGGAAGATGCGGGATGATCGTGGCTGCAGCATCCGGGCTCATGATAGGGTTTCCTTTTTGTTGAGATTCAGGGGCACGCCACTATCGGCGGATTTTGCAGGGGTATCGCGAAGCGCCTCGATTTCATTCGAAAGCGAATAGCCGCGATCGGTGACAATCTTTTCGAGCACCACCATGCGGTCCTGCATCGAATCGAGTTTGTCATTCAGTTCGCGGTTTTCCGCTTTGAGGCGCTGGTTTTCGGCATGGTCCGGTTTTTCGGTTTTGCCGCCCCATTCGTTTTCCAAAGCATAGCCATGGCGCGCACGGATCCAGTTGTTGATGAGCCATCCTGCCGTCGAAATCGCGATGATCAGCAGGACGAAAATTTTCATATCCCCGTCCATCACGCTTTCTCCTGAGTGTTGATATTGAGCGGGACGCCAGAGCCGCTTTCTTCGACCTCTTTAATGTCGCGCAAAGCTTCGATTTGGGTCGCAACATCATAGCCGCGATCGGTGACGATGCGTTCGAGTACCTGAACGCGGTCTTCGAGCTTTGAGACCTGGGCTGCATATTGCGCTGCTTTTTCCGCGGTAGCATCAGCCATTTTGTCGCCGTTGATTTGCGCGAGCTTTTGCTGGTGCTTGGTCCACACTCCCAAAAGGCCGATACTGCATCCCATCACAATGGCGATGATCGGTATCATGACGCCAATATACTCAATTCCCATCTTTTTAGCCCCTAAAATTCGTGTGATTACCGCAAGTCTTCGATAGCGCGTGCTGTGCGTTCGGCGGGATCGGTCGCGATCCTCTCCAGTACGGCGATGCGGTCTTTCATGTGGTCGATTGTCTCTTTCAATTCGGAGTTTTCATCCGTGAGCTGCTTGCTTTCGCCAGCATGCTCGAACTTCAACTCCGCCATTTCTTTGCGGTGGTCGAGGATTGTGTGAACCACGCCCCAAACCGCTGATCCTCCGAATGTGAGTATCATGATACCTGCACCGATCATCCAGCCTTCCATAGCGCGTCTCCTAAGCCGTTAGTGATTACCGCAGCCGCTCAATTTCATTGGTGAGGCTGGTGTTGGTGGTGACGTAATGCGTTTCCACATCAGCCAACCGCCGGTCGATATCGCGGAACCGAGCGCGGATTTCGCGGGCGGTGCGCTTTGGGCTTTGGCGGACACGCTGCCAGTATTTTTCCTCGGCTTTATCTGCATAGAGATGCGGTGGCTTTTTCTTAAGAGCAAAGCCAGCAACAAGGTAGGCCAAGGGACCCAATGGGCCAAATGCGGCTAGCGTTAAGACGACTGCGCCAACCCGTACCCAAAACCGTTTGACACCGGTGTATTCCGCAATTCCTGCGCAAACGCCCAGAAACTTGCCGTTGTGACTGTCGCGGTAAAGAGTGGTGCGGGGGGTGTTCACGCGCTGGTTCCTTTCTTTTCGGCCATCATCTGCTCAAGTTCGCGCAATTGCTGGTTGTCGGCTTCTTGATCAGCCTGGAGGCGTTTGACGGGAGTGAAGGAGGGATCATCGTGAGCAACCAGGCGCTCCACCGTGTCCATCCGTTCATCAAGGCGCTTTGCCAGATTATAAAGTTCTTCCAGCAGGACTTCATCGTCGCTGGTGATGCTCGCGCCGGTTTTCCATTTTGTGACGTAGTGCAAGATCAACCATGGCAGGCCAATCAAGACCATTGGGACGATTATGATACCTTCATCAAACATCGTTTATTCCCCTTTCTTCGTATCGTCTTTGCCCAGCGCTTTTTTCATCGCGGCAAGTTCATCATCAATCGCGTCAGCGCCTTCGAGCGCGGCGATTTCGTCGGACAGTGAAGGCTGGCCTTCATTGCCGATGGAGATCGCATCCGCCCGGCCTTCGGCGTAATCAACGCGGCGTTCGAGCTGGTCGAATTTGGACAAAGCCTCATCAGTGCGCTCGGTGCTCATCAAAGTGCGCAGTTTGACCCGGTTCTCCGCGCTTTCCAGACGCGCTGCGATTTGTGTCTGGCGGCTGCGTGCCTCGCGCAGGCGATGCTGCAGTTTTTGAATGTCTTCTTCATAGGCGCGCAGAGCATCATCCAGCACCGCGATTTCCGCGCGTAGCTGATCGCCCATGCCGCTGGCCTTTTTCTTTTCAACCAAGGCTGCTCGCGCCAAATCTTCGCGATCTTTGGACAGCGCCAATTCTGCTTTGTCGGCCCAATCAGCCTCAAGCCGATCCAGCTTCACCACATGGCGATGCATTTCTTTTTGGTCTGCAATCGTGCGCGCCGCACTTGCGCGAACTTCAACCAGGGTTTCCTCCATTTCGAGGATAATCATGCGGATCATTTTTGACGGATCATCCGCCTTATCCAGCATGTCGTTGAAGTTGGCAGCGATGATATCGCGTGTGCGGCTGAAAATTCCCATGAAGGGTGCTCCTGTAAGAAATTCGTTGATCTTTTCGTTGACCTTATCTGGATCAGTCCAATCCGCTGCCGTCAAGGGCTCGCTTGTTTGGCGCTGGGTTGGGGTGGGGCTTGTGCGCAAAGCTTCGATTTCGGCATCAAGCTTAGAAGCGCGTTTTGCACCAGCCAGCGGGGCAAGAGGGGTTTGGGGGTGGGCCGGAGCGGTGTCGCTTTGTGCGGCAGATGCGGGGTCACCTGCTGCATCGCGCTCCGGCCCTAGGGGGGTGTTTGGGGTGGGTTTGGTCATCGCCGCAGTTTCGCTTAAGCGATCTCAACCAGAGCGGGCGTTTCAGCCTGGATCGGGAAAAGACCAGCGCCGCCTGCTGTGCCCGACATCGGATCGGCGTGAACTTGCGAAGACAGGATCACCATCGCGCTCATCGCGGCAATGCTGGCGATGGACGCTGCGCCAAGCTTGCTTGACCAGAAGCCGCCTTTGGCTTTGCCGCTTTTTTGTGTTTGCTGTGATTGCATCGGGTTTATCCCTTCTTCGTCGGTAAATCTGTGCCCGTGTGGGCCTTGCCACCAACATTGCAACGCGCGTGCCAAACTGCAGAAAGCCCAGAATTCTGCCGTTTTTGACGCGAACCATAATTTGCATGTTGGTTTTCATTGCCAAGCATTGGGGTTTTTCACTATAGGTTGGTGCAAGTTACGAACAGGGGTGAAATTGGAGCGCGAAAATCAGTTTATCGGCCAGTCCGGCGCCTTCCTCGACGCGGTCGAGCGTGCCAGCCGTGCCGCCCCTATGAGCCGCCCTGTGCTGGTCATAGGAGAGCGGGGCACGGGCAAGGAATTGATTGCAGAACGTCTTCACCGCCTTTCCACCCGTTGGGGCGAACCGCTGGTCACAATGAACTGTGCGGCTTTGCCTGAAACCCTGATTGAGGCTGAATTGTTCGGCCACGAAGCAGGCGCGTTTACAGGCGCTACCAAAGCGCGGGCTGGAAGGTTTGAAGAAGCCGACCAAGGCACGCTTTTCCTCGATGAATTGGGCACTTTGTCGATGGGCGCACAAGAACGTCTGCTGCGCGCGGTTGAATATGGCGAGGTAACGCGCATCGGCGCGTCGCGCCCAGTGCGCGTGGATGTACGCATTGTGGCAGCGACTAATGATGATTTGCCCGCTTTGGCGAAAAGTGGAGAATTTCGCGCTGACTTGCTCGATCGATTAAGCTTTGAAGTGATTACTCTGCCGCCTTTGCGCGTGCGCGAAGGCGATATCGCAGTGCTTGCCGAATATTTCGGGCGGCGCATGGGTGCAGAGCTGGATTGGCACGCCTGGCCCGGATTTGCGCCGCATGTCGCAGCGCAGCTCGAAGAATACACTTGGCCGGGCAATGTGCGCGAATTGCGAAATGTGGTGGAGCGCGCGGTTTATCGCTGGGATGACCCAGAAACGCCGATATCGCATGTTCAGTTTGATCCGTTTGAAAGCCCGTGGAAACCCATTGCGCCCTTGCATAGGCGATCAGAAGGGCCTGCTGCGGCGCCTCAATCTGTTGGCGGGGCAGAGGAGGCCATGCAGCCGGCACCCGCGCTTGATTTTGAGCATGTTGATGATCTGCGTGCCGCGGTTGAAACCCACGAACGTGCGATCGTTGAACATGCTTTGGGTAAACACCGCTGGAACCAACGCCAGACCGCCAAAGCGTTGGGTCTCACTTACGATCAATTGCGGCACGCGATTAAAAAGCACGGCCTGATGGAAGAGGCGGGCGAGGGGTAGAGGGGCGTTGATCGCCGTCAATATCCTGCGCAGGCCTTGACATTCTTCCATATTTCCATAATTATTGAAATATGGAAGAATCAGAGAATGAAATGATGGCCTCAGCCCTCGCTGCGCTGAATGCACTTAGTCAACAAAGCAGGCTCGAAACTTTCCGTGTTTTGGTCCAGGCAGGGCAAAGCGGAATGGCAGCAGGGGTCATCGCACAACGTCTTGGGATAGCGCCCAGTTCTTTGAGCTTTCACCTCACCACTTTGAAACACGCAGGGTTGGTCAGCGAGGAACGCCGGTCCCGTTCAAAAATCTACACCGCCAATTTCGCTGCAATGAGCCGCCTTATCGCCTTCCTCATGGCCAATTGCTGCGCTGCTGACAGCATCGATCCGCAATGGGTCGATGCCTTTAGTCAAGGAGAGCTATCATGTAGCGTTTCCATCTAAACTTGCGCGTATCCGACCTTGCGCAATCCACTGAATATTACACCGCCTTTTTCGGTGCAGAGCCAACCGTTGATGAGGCCGATTACAAGAAGTGGATGCTGGATGACCCCTTCATCAATTTCTCTATCGAACCCGCTTTGGACAAGGTTGGTATCGCCCATATCGGCTTGCAAGCGAGCAATGATGCGGAGCTTGGCGATATCAGAGACAAAATTCACGCCTCCAACGCGCCCGCCTTCCACGAGGGCGAAACCGAATGCTGCTATGCCCATTCGTTCAAAAGCTGGACTCGCGATCCTGACGGTATTGTATGGGAGGCTTTCTTTACCGACGGTCAGCGGCGTGATTACGGAGAGATGCCCGAACTGGCGGATACATTGAAGTCTGGCTGCCAATCCTGAAGGTGCAGGCCTCTTACCTCTTGTTTACGATCTTCCTGCTATTCACGCGCTAATGCCAAGTGCGCGGCCGTTTTGGACAGGGGAAGATCGATGCAATCCATTTTCGATTTGCTTAACAATATCGTCAACTCGTTCCGGTGGATCGTGGCATTGATCCTGTTTTGCACGACCGGCTTTGGCCTCATTATGACGTTCGGTTTTTCGTATGCTGCACCCGAAGCTATCGGCGAAATGGCGGAAAAAGCGGCAGAGGCCAAAGAACGCGAAACGCAGGCCAAGCTTGACTATAAGCGAGAAGAGGCTCTGGCAGAAGAAGGCTGGGGCAGTAGCGCAGATGGCGATTTTGCAGATCCGGATAATGCTCGCGGAGGCAGAAAGGACCACTGGTCCTCGAATTGATCACTCTTTAGCAAGAATGCGCTTTTGACGCCGCTAGCGCGTGACCGCCAACACACTATAAGTGGAGACCCGGATTGGGCCGGACCGGATTGCTAAGCTAAATCACTTTACGACCGGAGGTGATGACCGGTCGAACAGTTCAGGAATTGCAAGACGCGTCCCTCGTTATTGGACGCAGATCCGCGCCAAGGCTGCGGCTCTCATTGCCTGCACGATTGCAAACGATGTACGACACGCGCCCGTGTATTCTCCTCGATCTGTCGCAAACAGGCGCGCAGATCGGACTTCGAGAACCGCTCAAGAAGGGTGCTGATGTAATTCTGCTTTTCAAAGACATCGATCAATTCGGGACAGTCGTACGATGTGCCGAAAGCCAAGAAGGCTCTATAAACGGCATCAATTTTGAAACCCCTTTGAGCAAAGAGGATGTGCTTCAGATCCGCAGATATACGGACTATTACGAGGCCCACACGATCCGTGATCTGAAGGGCGAAGCGCGAGCTTGGGTTTCAGGAGCCAAACGATAAACGCAATTTAGTTGGCAAACGGCGTAAGTGCTCCCTTGCCAAATGCGATGCGGACGCCTAATTGAGCGCCATCCCGACATTGTCGATACAAAGGAAGGACGCTGGCGCCGCGAGGGGCCGGCCACAAACCGCATTGTATCATCGGTGTCTCAATTGACCGCTAAAAGGGTGCTGTGACTGATCTGACACGTCTTATTGAACTGGTGGAACCCGAAGCGGAAGCTTTGGGCTTTGAACTGGTGCGTGTGCAGATGAAGCAATCCGAAGCAGGCGAGGGCGGTCAGGCTTTGCAAATCATGGCGGAAGACCCTGCAACGGGGCAATTGATCATCGAACAATGCGCCGAGCTATCGCGCCGCGTATCCGAGCTGATCGACACACGCGAAGAAGCGGGTGAGGTTCTGGTTGAAGGGGCGTATCATCTCGAAGTGTCATCCCCTGGAATTGACCGTCCTTTGACGCGTGAGAAAGACTTTACGGCATGGACAGGGCACGATGCGCGCATTGTTATGCAAAAAGGCTGGACGGGCGATCCAAGCGACAAGCGCGTGTTCAAAGGCGCGATGACAGCTTATGAAAATGGCACCGTTTCTATCAACGATGCCAAAACAGGCGCGGTGGACTTACCGCGCGAATTGATCCACAGCGCAAATCTGGTCTTAACTGACCGGTTGATCGCTGCGACAAAGCCGCTTGATACGAGCGGTGCCGATACACTTGTAGAAGACACAGACGAAAAGGCAGACGACTGATGGCCAGTGCCATTTCCGCCAATAAGGCAGAATTGCTCGCAATTGCGAACTCCGTTGCATCGGAAAAGATGATCGACAAGACGATCGTTATCGAGGCGATGGAAGAAGCGATCCAGAAATCCGCGCGCAACCGGTATGGCGCGGAGAACGATATTCGCGCGAAATTGGACCCGCAGACAGGCGATCTGACGCTTTGGCGTGTTGTTGAAGTTGTCGAAGAGGTTGAGGATTACTTCAAGCAGGTCGATCTGAAGCAAGGCCAGAAGCTGCAAGATGGCGCGGCTATTGGTGATTTCATTGTCGATCCACTTCCTCCCGTTGATCTGGGCCGTATTGATGCGCAATCGGCGAAGCAGGTGATCTTCCAAAAGGTTCGCGATGCAGAGCGTGAGCGCCAATTTGAAGAATTCAAAGATCGCGCAGGCGAAATCATCACGGGTGTGATCAAATCGGTCGAATTTGGGCACGTTATTGTCAATCTTGGCCGGGCTGAAGGCGTTATCCGCCGCGATCAGCAAATCCCTCGTGAGGCGGCCCGTGTGGGTGAGCGTGTGCGCGCGCTCATCACCAAAGTGGAGCGCAACAATCGCGGCCCGCAAATCTTTTTGAGCCGCGCTGCGCCTGATTTCATGCGCAAATTGTTCGCGCAGGAAGTGCCTGAGATTTATGATGGCATTATCGAAATCAAAGCTGCAGCCCGCGATCCGGGCAGCCGTGCGAAAATCGGTGTAATCTCGCACGATTCCAGCATCGACCCGGTTGGTGCTTGTGTCGGCATGAAAGGCAGCCGTGTTCAGGCTGTCGTGCAGGAATTGCAGGGCGAGAAGATCGATATCATCCCGTGGTCGGAAGACACCGCGACTTTCATCGTGAACGCATTGCAGCCTGCAACAGTGGCACGCGTTGTTTTGGATGAAGATGATGGCCGGATCGAAGTTGTCGTTCCTGATGATCAGCTTAGCCTTGCTATTGGTCGGCGCGGTCAAAACGTGCGGCTTGCAAGCCAACTGACCGCGCAACAGATTGACATTATGACCGAAGAAGAAGCTTCGGAAAAACGTTCAAAAGAATTCGCTGAGCGTTCCAAAATGTTCGAAGAAGAGCTGGATGTTGATGAGACGCTGTCGCAGCTTCTTGTCGCTGAGGG